>JACRBV010000135.1 GCA_016213065.1 Deltaproteobacteria bacterium | reverse complement strand
TGGCACTGACAGTGGAATTAATCACACCGATAGCGATGGAGAAGGAATTAAGATTCGCGATCCGAGAAGGTGGAAAGACAGTAGGAGCCGGAGTCGTAACGGAGATCATGGAATAATAATAATTGTGCTCATGTGCTCATGTGTTCCTGTTGACATGAGCACATAAACACATGAGCACGTGAACACAGGATTTATATGGCTAGAATAATTATTCAAATGGAATGCACAGAGTGTAAGAACAGGAATTATTCGACAACGAAGAATAAAACCACAACACCGGACCGTCTGGAGCTCAAGAAATTTTGCCCAACATGCCGGAAACACACTGTACATAAGGAGACGAAATAAAAGAAGCAGAGAGGCAGAGAAGCAAGAAGTATAGAAAAATCTTTGCCTCTTGTTTCTCTGTTTCTTGTTTCTTTGCTTCTGAATGCAGGCCAGACAGGACTTGAACCTGCAACACCCGGTTTTGGAGACCGGTACTCTACCAATTGAGCTACTGGCCTATTATAGTTAGGGGGAACGACTCGCCCCTTCGGGGCTCCTTCCCCCTAACAACCCTCTTACTCGGCGTGAGTAAATCACGCCTCGCAAGCGGACAGTTTAGAAAGAACAAAGGGGACTATGCCTAATTTAAGAAAATGGGTCAATTTAAGTTTTCTGATTTGCGGTGTTCTGGTTGGATTTTTATTTCGAGAAGCCTTTAGTTCTCTTTACGACTGGATCGGATGGCGGGTCTATGATTGGGTTTTAAGCCCGGCCGATTTGTCGGGTATTGCCGTTGGCTTTATTCTTTTTGTCGGGTTGGTTCGTTCTGAAAAGGCGACCAATTTTTTAACCGACGTTTTGGTTGAATTGAGTAAAGTCACTTGGCCCAATCGAAAAGAAACTCTTGTTTCAACCGGTGTTGTTTCCATTTTATTGGGCATTGCGGCGCTTTGTGTGACGCTTTTTGATTCCGTTTGGATGTGGATAACAGAAAAATTTTTGTATTAAAAAAAGGAATAAGGAAGAAATATGTCAAAAAACTGGTACGTTGTGCATACCTACTCGGGTTACGAGCAAAAGGCGAAACAGGCGCTGGAAGAACGCGTCAAATCGATGAAAGTCGCCGATTTTTTTGAGGAGATTCTGGTTCCTCAAGAAAATGTGGTGGAGGTCAAAAAAGGGGTTAAGAAAACCACAAGCCGGCAATTTTTCCCGGGTTATATCCTCGTTAAAATGGAGCTCAATGACAAAACATGGCATGTGGTTAAGGAAACCCCTCGAATCACGGGTTTTGTGGGAGGGAGTTTAAAACCCCCCGTTGTCCCGGATGAGGAGGTCAGAAGGATTTTGGGGCAGATTGAAGAGGGAACTTTAAAACCGAAACCAAAAGTATCATTTGACAAAGGGGAGAATATTCGCGTAATAAGCGGCCCTTTCACCAGTTTTTTGGGTCTTGTTGATGAAGTGAACGAAGACAAGGGTCGTTTGCGTGTGATGGTTAGTATTTTTGGCCGCTCTACACCCATCGAACTGGACTTCATACAGGTGGAGAAGGTGACTTAAGCCGCTTGCGGCTTAAGTCACCTTAAGCGAAGCGAAGGATCCATATATGGCAAAAAAAATCGTTACACAAATTAAATTACAATGTCCTGCAGGTGCCGCAAATCCAGCACCTCCGGTTGGTCCAGCACTGGGTCAACATGGTGTCAACATCATGGAGTTCTGCAAACAATTTAATGCAAGAACACAATCGCAAGCCGGTTTGATTATTCCGGTTGTGGTGACTGTCTATGCAGATCGTTCTTTCACCTTTATTACCAAGACGCCGCCGGCATCGATCCTTCTAATAAAAGCCGCCGGCATACAAAAGGGTTCCGGCGTTCCCAATAAAGACAAGGTGGGGAAGGTAACCAAAAAACAAGTCGAAGAAATTGCCAAACAAAAATTGCCCGATTTAAATTGTGATTCGTTGGAAAGTGCCATTCGTACCGTTGCAGGTACCGCACGCAGTATGGGGATAGAAGTAAAATAAAAAATCAAAAATCAAAAAGTAAAAATCAAAAATCAAAAAGCAAAGATAAAAAGCAAAAATAAAAAATTAGAAAGCAAAAATATGTCCAAAAGATATCAAAAAAGTCTGGAAGGGGTGGATTTGGCAAAGCGCTACGCATTGGAAGAGGCCGTTCAAATTCTCTCCAAAATGGCCAATGCTAAATTTGATGAATCCGTTGATATCGCCATTCGTCTTGGTGTTGACCCCAAACAGGCCGATCAAAATGTAAGAGGCGCTGTGGGTCTTCCCAATGGTCTTGGAAAAAAAGTCCGCGTGGCTGTTTTTGCAAGAGGGGAGAAAGCCTCTGAAGCTACTGCCGCCGGAGCCGATATTGTGGGCGGTGATGATTTGGTTGAAAAAGTTCAGGGAGGATTTGCCGATTTTGATAATACGGTAGCAACTCCTGATATGATGGGTCAGGTTGGAAAATTGGGAAAAATTTTGGGACCAAAAGGGTTGATGCCCAATCCGAAATTGGGAACCGTAACCATGGATGTGGCTCGAGCCGTCAAAGAATTGAAAGCCGGAAAAGTAGAATATCGTTTGGACAAGGCAGGCATTGTCCACGCCATTGTCGGCAAAAAATCTTTTCCTGTTCCAAAATTAAAAGAAAATATTCAAGTTCTGATGGATGCGCTCGTGAAGGTTAAGCCCTCCTCAGCAAAGGGAACGTATCTCCGTTCGGTTACGATTTCGTCAACCATGGGTCCCGGCATCAAGCTCGATCCAAACGAATTCATCGAGGGAGAATGACAAATGGAGAATTTCAGGAGTCAAAAAAAATGTCAAGACCCAGCTTTGCTGGGTCGCGAAACAATTTCGCAGAAATTGTGGAGTCAAAAGTCAAGGCCGGCTAAGCCGGCCGCGAAGCAAATCCGAAGGATTTGAGGAGTCATATGAATCGCGATCAAAAAACAAAAGAAGTGGAAGGATTAAAACAGCGTTTTGAAGCGGCTAAGGCGCTTATTTTCGCAGATAACAAAGGCCTTAAAGTTTCTGAAGTGACAGAACTCAGAAAGAAATTTCGCAGTCAGAAGGTTCAACTCAAAACAGCCAAAAATCGTCTCGTGAAGAAAGCATTGAAAGAGGCGGCAATCAGCGGAATTGATCAATTTTTTGAAGGACCCACGACGATTATTTCTTCAGAAACGGATCCCGTTTCGCCGGCAAAAATTTTGACCGACTTTGTAAAAGATCACGAAAAGTTGGTCATCAAAGGTGGTTATTTAGATGGAGAAATTTTAACGCTCGCAAAAATCAAGGCCTTGGCAGGGCTTCCCTCGAAAGAAGAACTGTATGCCAAACTGCTCGGTTGCCTGCAAAATCCAGCAAGACAACTTGTGTCGGTATTGGCGGCGGTGCCCAGAGGATTGGTGACTGCGGTTGATGCCATAGGAAAACGGAAAAGTTAATTCTGAGTACTTAGTTCTTGGTTCTTAGTTCTTAGTACCATAAACCAAGAACCAAGAACCAAGAACCAAGAACCAAGAACTAAGAACTAAGAACCAAGAACTAATAAGAACTAAGTACTTATAAACAGGAGGAAGTATGTCAACACAAGAACAAATTGTTGAGAGTCTCAAAAAAATGAGTCTCATTGAAGTCTCCGAGCTCGTAAAGAAACTCGAAGAGACTTTCGGCGTTTCCGCCGCGGCCCCCGTTGCCGTTGCCGGCGTTGCCGGTGGCGCAGGAGCCCCTGCCGCGGAAGAGCAAACCGAATTTACCGTGGTACTGAAAGAAGCGGGTGCCAACAAAATCGGTGTTATCAAGGAAGTTCGCGCCATTACCAACTTGGGATTGAAAGAGGCCAAAGATTTGGTCGAAGGAGCCCCCAAGACAGTTAAAGAAGGTGTGAACAAGGAAGAAGCGGCAAAAATCAAGAAACAACTTGAAGCCGCCGGCGCTAAGATAGAATTAAAATAATAAACAGGACCGAGGACTATGGACCATGGACCATGGACTTGGACGAGAGACTTTCTTTAAAGTCCCTAGTCCTTTGTCCCTAGTCCATGGTCCGTTTTTAAGGAGCATCCATGGCAAATCAATTTCCGATTCGTCGTTTTCGTAAAGATTTTTCCAAGCTCAAGCAGGTGGTCGATATTCCCAATCTGATCCAGATTCAAAAAAATTCTTTCATGCACTTTCTTCAAGCCGATACTCCGCCTGATCAGCGTCTTGATATCGGTTTGCAAGGAGTGTTCAAAAGTGTTTTCCCGATCAAGGATTATAACCAAACGGCTTCTCTCGAGTTTATCCAATACCAACTTGATAAGCCTAAATACGATGTTGCCGAATGCAGAACACGTGGCATGACTTTTGCCGCTCCTATCCGTGTTTTGGTGCGCTTGGTAGTTTTTAGTTTGGACGAAGAGACGAAGGTTCAGGCAATCCGCGACGTGAAAGAACAAGAAGTTTATTTCGGTGAAATTCCTCTGATGACCGAAAATGGAACCTTCATTGTTAATGGAACCGAGAGAGTTGTTGTAAGCCAATTGCATCGTTCTCCGGGAGTCTTTTTTGAACACGACAAAGGCAAAACACACTCCAGCGGTAAATTGCTATTTTCCGCCCGCATGATTCCGTATCGCGGCGCGTGGCTCGATTTTGAATTCGATGCCAAAGATATTGTCCATGTGCGTATTGACCGTCGTCGGAAATTCGCGGCAACTGTTTTGCTCCGTGCTTTGGGTTTCACCGAAGAAGATATCCTCAACTATTTTTACTATACCGAAATTGTTTCCTATGAAGGCAAACACTATACAAAGAATGCAGTCCATGAGGTGTTGATCCATCAAAGAGCCAGCAAAGATATCAAAGGTTCCGATGGAGAAGTCCTTGTACGCAAAGGACGCAAATTCACACTGCCGCTTCTTGAGAAATTGAAAAAAGGGAAAATCAAACACATTCCGATTGAGGAAGAAGAACTCGTTGGCCGTGTGGCGGCGCATGACATTATTGATAAAGCCACCGGCGAAGTGATGTTGGGAATGAATCAGGTTCTGACCGCGAAGGTGCTCGAAGATATTCGCCATCGTAAAATCAATGATCTGCCGCTTCTCTACATTGATGAAATTAATTACGGTCCTTATCTCCGCAACACCCTTTTGGTGGACAAAGTCAAAACCTGCGAAGAGTCGATGGCTGAAATTTACAAACGCCTTCGCCCGGGAGATCCTGCAACACCCGAAGCGGCGCTCGCTTTGTTTGAAAATCTGTTCTTCAATCCGGAACGCTATGATCTTTCCAAAGTCGGTCGTTTAAAGATCAATTACAAATTTGGATTTGATATTCCGCTGGAAGTCACCACGCTCCGCAAAGAAGATATTTTGGCGACCGTCAAATATCTGGTGCGCCTCAAAGACGGAGAAGGAGATATCGACGATATCGATCATCTCGGAAATCGTCGTGTCCGTTCTGTTGGCGAACTTTTGGAAAATCAGTATCGTGTGGGTTTGGTGCGTATGGATCGCGCGATCAAGGAAAGAATGAGTCTCCAAGATGTTGAGACCCTGATGCCGCATGATCTCATCAATTCCAAACCGGTTTCTGCCGTGATCAAGGAATTTTTTGGTTCTTCGCAGTTGTCCCAGTTTATGGATCAGACAAATCCGCTGGCCGAAATTACCCACAAACGCCGCCTCTCAGCACTGGGACCCGGTGGTTTGACTCGCGAGCGCGCGGGTTTTGAAGTTCGCGACGTTCATCCGACGCACTATGGCCGCATCTGCCCCATTGAAACGCCCGAAGGTCCAAACATCGGGTTGATTTCCTCATTGGCAACGTATGCCCGCGTGAACAATTACGGATTTATTGAAACACCGTACCGCAAAGTAACGAACGGCCATGTGACCGATGAGGTTCATTATTCTTCCGCTCTGGACGAGGCAAAACATTTGATTGCGCAGGCCAACGCGGCGGTGTCAAAAGACGGCCGTTTTTCAGCCGACATTGTTTCGTGCCGCAGTCACGGCGAATTTGTGACGAGTCTCGCGAAAGAAGTCACCCTGATGGACGTCTCTCCGCAACAGCTGGTTTCCATCGCCGCGGCTCTGATTCCCTTTCTGGAACACGACGACGCCAACCGTGCTTTGATGGGTTCCAACATGCAACGTCAAGCCGTTCCTCTTTTGAAAACCGAAGCCCCGCTTGTGGGAACCGGCATTGAGGCAATTGTCGCAAGAGATTCCGGTGTGACAACCGTTGCCAAAAGAGATGGTACCGTTGTGGAGTGCGATGCAAATCGAATCGTTATTCAGTCTGACAAAACAGACAAAGACAAAAACTCGGATCTCGATGTTTACAACCTTATTAAATACCAGCGTTCTAATCAGAACACCTGCATCAACCAGCGCCCCATTGTAGCCAAAGGGGATAAAATCAGAAAAGGGGATGTAATTTCGGACGGCCCCGCCACCGAAGAGGGGGAATTGGCGCTGGGCTCCAATGTGCTCGTGGCTTTCATGCCATGGGGCGGCTACAATTTTGAAGATTCCATTTTGGTCAACGAACGTTTGGTGAAGGAAGATGTTTTCACCTCCATTCATATTGAAGAATTTGAATGCGCCGCCCGCGACACCAAACTTGGAAAAGAAGATATCACCCGCGATATTCCCAACGTCGGCGAAGAAGCCCTCAAAAATCTTGATGAAGGGGGTATTGTTCGCATCGGTGCCGAAGTGAAACCCGACGATATTTTGGTCGGAAAAATCACACCCAAAGGCGAGACGCAACTTTCTCCCGAAGAGAGACTGCTTCGCGCCATCTTTGGTGAAAAGGCCGGCGATGTGAAAGATACTTCAATGCACGTCCCTCCCGGTGTTTCGGGAATTGTTATTAACACACAGGTTTTTTCACGCGAAGGGACCGATCTGGATAATCGCGCCAAGGAAATGCAGGATGAAGAAAGCATCAAGATCAATCAGGAGATGGATGGCGAAGTCAGCAGAGTACGTGATGCCGCCAAGAAAAAAATCAAAAACATCCTTGTTGGAAAAGTTTCCACCTCCAAAGTAACCGACGAAGAAGGTGAAGTGACTCTTCTGGCGAAAGGAAAAAACATCACCGAAGCCGGGCTTGAAAAAGTCCCGTTTGAAAAATGGGCTGAAATTTCGGTGGATGATGAAAATCTGGAAGAGCAGGTTCAGGAAATTATTGAAGGTGTTGAAGAGCAGGTGGATATGGTTCGCATGATGTTCGACCAAAAGATGAACCGCCTCAAGAGTGGAGACGAATTGCCACCGGGAGTCATCAAACTGGTGAAAGTTTATGTTGCTATCAAACGTAAACTCTCGGTCGGTGACAAGATGGCCGGACGTCACGGAAATAAAGGCGTGATCTCCCGAATTCTTCCCGCTGAAGATATGCCCTACATGGTCGATGGTCGTCCCGTGGATGTTGTGTTGAATCCCTTGGGCGTTCCTTCACGTATGAACGTGGGACAAATTCTTGAAATTCATTTGGGTTGGGCCGCTAGAGGTCTTGGCGAAAAAATCGGCCGTCTTTTGGAAGGCGCCTTGGATCGTGAAGGCTTGGCAAAACAACTCAAGAAAATTTACGATTCTCCCAAAGTTGACAACTTTGTGGAAAAGGCCACCGTAGAACAACTGCAAGTCTTGGCCAAAAAATTAAGCCGTGGCGTACCGATGCAGACTCCCGTTTTTGACGGTGCCACGGAAACAGAAGTGAAAAGCTGTCTCAAAGAAGCAGGTCTTCATCTTTCAGGTCAGGTCACTCTTTTCGACGGAAAAACAGGCGAAGTGTTCGACAGTCCTGTCACGGTGGGGATCATGTATATTTTGAAACTCCATCATTTGGTTGACGACAAGATTCACGCGCGCTCCATCGGACCTTACTCTCTGGTGACACAACAACCACTCGGAGGAAAAGCACAGTTTGGTGGTCAGAGATTGGGAGAAATGGAAGTCTGGGCGCTCCAAGCATATGGAGCCGCCTACTGCTTGCAGGAATTTTTGACCGTCAAATCCGACGACGTAATTGGTCGTACGCGCATGTATGAATCGATTGTGAAGGGAGAAAAAATCCTGGAACCGGGACTCCCCGAATCATTCAACGTGTTGCTTAAGGAATTAATGGCTTTGGGACTCGATGTAGAGTTGATGGAGACCCAGCAGGATGCACGGCAGATACATTAAACAGACTATGGACCATGGACTAGGGACCATGGACCTGAATGAAAGGATTTCAATATGGTTGACGTTTATAATTTTTTTGAAAAACCGAAAAACCCTCTGTGTTTTGAAGGCATTCGAATCCGGCTTTCTTCCACGGAAAAGATAAGAGGCTGGTCTCATGGAGAGGTAAAAAAACCCGAGACCATCAATTATCGTACATTCAAACCGGAACGCGACGGTTTGTTCTGCGCCAAAATTTTTGGTCCTGTCAAAGATTACGAATGTAACTGCGGAAAATATAAACGCATGAAACACCGTGGCATCGTCTGCGAAAAATGCGGTGTGGAAGTGATTCAATCCAAAGTTCGCAGAGAAAGAATGGGGCACATCACTTTGGCAACGCCGGTGGCTCATATCTGGTTTTTGAAAAGTCTTCCATCCCGTATCGGTTTGATGCTCGATATCAGTCTCAAAGAATTGGAAAGAGTTTTGTATTGCGAAGCCTACATGGTCATTGATCCGTGTAATACCACTCTTGTTGAAAGAGAAATCCTTTCGGAAGACCGTTACCAGAAATCTCTCGTGGAATTTGGTCACACCTTCACCGTTGGAATGGGCGGCGAGGTGATTCGGGATATGCTCAAAAAAGTTGATATTGATGAACTCTCCAAAAAATTGCGCCGCGACCTGAAGAAAACAAAATCCGTTGCGATCAGCAAAAAATTGGCAAAACGTTTGAAATTGGTGGAGCAGTTTCGCGAATCGGCAAACCATCCTGAATGGATGATGCTCGAAGTGGTTCCGGTATTGCCTCCTGATTTGCGTCCTTTGGTTCCTCTTGACGGAGGCCGTTTTGCCACTTCCGATTTGAATGATTTATACCGCCGCGTGATCAACCGAAACAATCGTTTGAAACGTTTGATGGAATTAAACGCTCCCGACATCATCATCCGCAATGAAAAGCGCATGCTTCAGGAATCAGTTGATGCGTTGTTTGACAACGGCCGCCGTGCACGACCGTTTGTCGGTTCCAACAAACGCCCGCTTCGTTCCCTGTCCGATATGCTCAAAGGAAAGCAGGGACGTTTCCGTCAGAACTTGCTCGGAAAACGTGTCGATTATTCGGGTCGTTCCGTCATCGTGGTGGGTCCTGAATTGAAATTGCATCAATGTGGTTTGCCAAAAACAATGGCACTCGAAATGTTCAAACCTTTTGTTTACCAGAAATTGGAAGAACGCGGTTTGGCAACAACGATCAAAAGTGCAAAACGTCTTGTGGAAGCGGAAGTTCCGGAAGTTTGGGATTGTCTGGACGAGTTAATCAAAGAACATCCCGTCCTGCTCAACCGTGCGCCAACTTTGCACCGTCTGGGTATTCAGGCTTTTGAACCAATCTTAATTGAAGGAAAAGCCATTCAATTGCATCCGCTCGTTTGCACTGCCTTCAACGCCGACTTTGACGGAGATCAGATGGCCGTTCACGTTCCGCTCTCGGTGGAAGCTCAAGTCGAAGCGCGTGTGTTGATGATGTCAACCAATAATATTTTGTCTCCCGCCAGTGGAAAGCCGATTATCGTTCCCACACAGGACATGGTTTTGGGTCTCTATTACATGACGCGTGAGCGCATGTTCGCGAAGGGCGAGGGAAAACTTTTTGCCTCTCCCGAAGAAGTGCGCATTGCTTTTGATGCAGGCGTTGTGGATCTTCAGGCCAAAATCCGTTGCCGTATCGGCGGAAAAATTTTCGAAACAACAACCGGCCGTGTTCTTCTTAATGAAGTGATGCCTGCCGTTATCGGTTTTGAAACGATCAACAAGGTCATGGATAAAAAAGCCATCGCCGATTTGATTGACCAATGTTATCGCCTCTGCAGAGACAAAGAAACCGTCTTGCTGGCCGATGGACTTCGAAGTCTTGGATTTAAATATTCCACCAAGGCCGGCATCTCGATTTGTCTGGACGACATGTTGATTCCCGCCGACAAACAAAAACTTCTAGACAAAGCCTATGTTGAAGTGCGTGAGGTCGAAGAACAATACACAGAAGGTCTCATCACCGCGGGCGAAAAATATAACAAGGTGGTTGATATCTGGGCGCAGGCTACTGAAGGAATCGCTGAAAAAATGATGGATGGTCTCGAACACGAAGTGGTGATCGGACACAATGGAGAAAAGAAAGAACAACTTTCTTTCAACCCAGTCTTCATTATGGCCGACTCCGGCGCCAGAGGTTCTGCCCAGCAGATGCGTCAGCTGGCCGGTATGCGCGGTTTGATGGCAAAACCCTCCGGCGAAATTATTGAAACTCCAATTACCGCCAATTTCCGCGAAGGTTTGAATGTGTTGCAATATTTTATTTCCACACACGGAGCCAGAAAAGGTTTGGCTGACACCGCATTGAAAACCGCCAACTCCGGTTATCTAACTCGTCGTTTGGTTGATGTGGCGCAAGATAGCGTCATTAACAGTTTGGACTGCGGCTCTCTTGACGGACTCGAAGTACAAGCCCTCATTGAAGGAGGAGAAGTCATCGAACGTCTCGGAGATCGCGTGTTGGGTCGCGTGGTGTTGGAAGACGTTGTTGATCCCTTTACAGGAGAAGTCTTGGTTAAAGATGCGGAAGAAGTGACGGAAGAGGGAATGAAAAAAATCGAAGACGCCGGAGTGGAAAAAGTTAAAATCCGTTCCGTGTTAACTTGCAGGTGTCGCACGGGTCTTTGCATAAAATGTTACGGACGTGATTTGGCAAGAGGAGACCTTGTCTCCATCGGTGAAGCGGTCGGTGTTATTGCCGCGCAAGCGATCGGGGAACCCGGAACTCAGCTTACCATGAGAACCTTTCATATCGGTGGAACTGCTTCCAGACGTGTTGAACAATCGAACCTTGAGTGCCGGCACGCGGGAACCATTCATTTCCATAATGAAAAAACAATTGTAAATAAAGACGGACAATTAATTGTGATGAATCGCAATGCCGAAGTTGCAATTGCCGACGAAGAGGGAAGAGAGCGCGAACGTTATCGTTTAATTTACGGAGCTGTTTTAAAAGTGAAGAAGGGGGACAAAGTAAAAATCGGAACCCTTCTTGCCGAATGGGACCCTTACGCAACGCCGATTTTATCGGAAGTTGCCGGTACCATTGTCTATCAGGATTTGGCCGAGGGAAATTCTTTCCGCGAACAAGTTGACGAAGTGACGGGTCTCGTTACCAAAGTGGTGACTGCCCCCAAACGTGCCGATGCGCGTCCCAGAATTATTGTGAAGGAATCAAATGGCAAAGAGGAAGCAACCTACCTGTTGCCCGTCGGTGCCATTATCACCATTGGAAACGGGGAAGAGGTGAAGGCCGGAGATGCGCTTGCCAAGATGCCGCGCGAAACAACGAAGACAAAAGACATCACCGGAGGTTTGCCGCGTGTGGCTGAATTATTCGAAGCAAGAAAACCAAAAGAATATGCCGTCATCAGCGAAATTGATGGAACCGTTTCTTTCGGAAAAGACACTAAGGGAAAACGAAAGGTTGTTGTGACCCCCGAAGTGGGAGAGGCAATGGAATATTTAATTCCAAAAGGAAAACATATTGCCGTGCACGCAGGGGATTATGTCCGGGCCGGCGAAGCTTTAATGGATGGTTCGAGCAACCCGCACGATATTCTCAAAGTTATGGGTGAAAAAGCGTTGGCCAAATATCTGGTCGATGAAACGCAGGAAGTGTATCGTCTGCAAGGCGTGAAAATTAACGATAAACATATCGAAGTGATTGTGCGGCAAATGTTGAAACGTGTTCGCATCATTGAAGCGGGAGATAGCGAATGGTTGGCTGATGAACATGTGGAAAAATGGGAATTTGAAGAGGCGAATGAAAAAATCCGGGCCAAAGGTGGAACGCCCGCAACAGCGGAAGCTTTACTCTTGGGTATTACAAAAGCCTCTTTGTCGACTGACAGTTTTGTTTCAGCCGCCTCCTTCCAAGAGACCACCAAGGTTCTTACGGAAGCCGCGGTTTCAGGACGCGTCGATCATCTCAAAGGTTTGAAAGAAAACGTGATTATGGGTCGTCCGATTCCAGCCGGTACCGGTTTGAAACGTTACCAAGATGAAGTTGTCGAGGTGGAAGAGCAGGCCAGTGGATCCGCCATTGAATCGAGAGACCTCGATTTGCAAAGTATTGCGGGTTAAGTCTTGACGGCCATTGGTGTTTTTGTTACGGTCCCGCCACTTTTGGCAATAGTTTGGATGATTTGTTATAAGTGTTTGTATTTAAAAGTTTAATTAGCGAGCAGAGCGAGCGAGAGGGGGAGGCTCCAATGGCTTTGCCGGTGGAGGGGGCGACGTGAGCCCCTATAAATAGATATGCCAACAATTAATCAACTGGTTCGGTTGGGAAGACAAAAAGTGCGATTCCGCACAACGGCACCGGCTTTGCAATGTTGTCCGCAACGCCGTGGCGTTTGCGTTCGTGTTTATACAACCACTCCCAAAAAACCAAACTCGGCTCTTCGTAAAGTCGCTCGTATCCGTTTGAGCAATGCTCTCGAAGTAACCGGTTACATTCCGGGAGAAGGGCATAACTTGCAAGAGCACTCCGTTGTTTTAGTACGCGGAGGCCGAGTGAAAGATTTGCCCGGGGTTCGTTATCACATTGTGCGTGGAACATTAGATACCCTCGGTGTTGAAAACAGAAAACAGAGTCGTTCCAAATACGGAGCAAAAAAACCGAAGTAGGGAGTGGTTCTTAGTTCTTGGTACTTGGTTCTTAGTACCAAAAACCAAGAACCAAGAACCAAGAACCAAGAACCAAGAACCAAGAACTAATTTATGCCAAGAAAAAAACGTGTTTCATTAAAAAGAGATATTGAAGCGGATTTGAAGTTTCACGATAAAATCATTTCCAAACTGATCAATCGTTTGATGTGGCAGGGACAAAAGAAAAAAGCCCAGACGATTGTTTATGAAGCCTTTGAAATTGTGAAACAGAAAAAGGGACAAGAGCCTTTGGAATTATTCAAAAAGGCCATGGAAAATATCAAACCGGTCATGGAAGTTCGCTCTCGTCGTGTTGGTGGTGCCAACTATCAGGTTCCGGTTGAAGTGAGACCTGAAAGAAAACTCTCGCTCGGTTTGAAGTGGTTGGTGGATGCTTGCAGAAGCCGTGGTGAGAAAACAATGTCTGAAAGATTGGCCGTTGAAATTATGGAAGCATCGGAAAACAGAGGCGCCGCCATGAAGAAGAAGGAAGATACACATAAAATGGCGGAGGCTAATCGTGCTTTTTCTCATTACCGTTGGTAATGGTTGCTCTTTGACAATATGAGTCGTTCCGTTGAAAATTTAAGAGAGACGCGAAACATAGGTATTATTGCCCATATTGACGCGGGCAAAACCACCTGTACTGAGCGAATTCTTTTTTATACCGGCATTACTTACAAGATCGGAGAAGTTCATGAAGGCACTGCCGTCATGGACTGGATGGAACAGGAGCAGGAGCGGGGAATTACGATTACCGCCGCCGCTACAACCTGTTTTTGGAAAGGGACCCGAATCAACATTATCGATACTCCGGGTCACGTCGATTTTACGATTGAAGTGGAGCGGAGTCTCAGGGTGCTTGATGGTGCTGTCGGTATTTTCGATTCGGTAGCAGGTGTTGAACCCCAGTCCGAAACAGTGTGGCGTCAAGCCAACCATTATCATGTTCCCAAAATAGCTTTCATTAATAAGATGGATCGCACCGGAGCCAATTTTTTTATGTGCGTTGACATGATGGTAGACCGTCTTAAAGCGAATCCGATTCCCTTCCAACTTCCGTGGGGAAAGGAAGACCAGTTTCAGGGAGTTATTGATCTCTGGACAATGAAGGGAATCCGCTATGAGGAAGAGTCGATGGGTTCTAAGTTTGAGGTTGTCGATATCCCCGAGGAATATAAAGAAGAGGCAAAAGCGTATCGTGAAAAGTTGATTGAAGCGGTGGTAGAGGGTGATGATACGCTCCTACATAAATATCTCGAAGGTAAAGCATTAACTGACGAGGAATTTAAAAAAGCGGCAAGACAAGCAACCCTCTCCATGAGAATTACCCCCGTTTTTTGTGGGGCCGCATTCAAGAACAAAGGTGTTCAGCCATTACTTGATGCGATTGTGGATCTGCTCCCTTCTCCGCTGGATCTCCCGCCTATTGAAGGAACCTCTCCGGATAATCCCGATAAAAAATTGACAAGAGAAGCAAATCCTGCAGGACCGTTTGCTGGCTTGGCTTTCAAAATCATGACAGATTCTTTTGTCGGACAGTTGACTTTCTTCAGAGTTTATTCCGGCAAAATGGCTTCGGGTTCTTATGTAACCAATGCGAGCAAAGGAAAGAGAGAACGTATTGGACGTCTTTTAAGAATGCATGCCAATAAACGGGAAGAAATTAAAGAGGTGGCCGCAGGAGATATCGCCGCGGCAGTTGGCCTAAAATATACAACCACGGGAGATACCCTTTGCGCTGAAGATAAACAAATTCTTTTGGAATCCATTCAATTTCCGGATCCAGTTATTTCGGTGGCTGTTGAACCAAAATCCAAGGTTGATGAAGAAAAATTAGGCGAATCCTTGGCGAGATTGGCATTGGAAGACCCTTCTTTTAGAGTCAAGGTAGATCACGAAACGGGGCAAACGATCCTCTCTGGAATGGGTGAACTCCATCTAGAGATTATTGTGGATCGATTACTCCGTGAATTTAAAGTGGCCGCCAATGTAGGAAAACCTCAAGTAGCCTATAAAGAAACAATCACTAAGAATACGGAAATTGAAGGAAAATATATCCGTCAAAGTGGAGGGCGTGGTCAATATGGACATGTCTGGCTTCGCTTAGAACCTCTAGAACGGGGCAAAGGGTTCGAATTCGTTGACAAGATTGCCGGAGGTGCCATTCCTAAAGAATTTATCTCTTCGGTTCGCAAAGGGGTTGAAGAATCTCTGGATCGTGGTGCTTTGGCGGGTTTTCCACTCTTGGATTTAAGAGTCACACTTTTTGACGGCTCTTTCCACGAAGTTGATTCCTCCGAAATGGCTTTCAAGATTGCCGCTTCCATGGCTTTAAGAGATGGAGCAAAAAATGCGGGTGCCTGTTTACTTGAACCGATTATGTCGGTTGAGGTGGTGACACCCGAAGAATTTGTAGGAACTGTAACTGGGGACTTGAATTCTAGACGAGGTCGTATTAGCAAAAGCGAAATTCGTTCCGGTTCTCAAGTTATAGGAGCAGAAATACCGCTCGCAAATATGTTTGGTTTCGCAACGGATTTACGGTCGTTAACACAAGGAAGAGCGAATTACACAATGCAGTTTGCGTGTTATGAAATCGCACCAAAAAATGTAACAGAAGAAATTATTAAAAAATCACAGGGAGCGTGAGAAGAGGACCATGGACAAGGGACCATGGACATACAATAAAACGAAGTCTTTGGTCCATGGTCAATAGTCCATTGTCCGTGGTCCTACCCAGGAGGGAATATGAGCAAAGCAAAATTTGAGAGGACGAAACCACACGTGAACGTAGGGACAATCGGACACGTGGATCATGGTAAGACAACACTGACCGCGGCAATCACGAAGTATTTGTCAACAAAAGGACAGGCGAGTTTTGTGGCGTA
>JACRBV010000134.1 GCA_016213065.1 Deltaproteobacteria bacterium | reverse complement strand
TTTTCAACCGGTCACGATATTAATTTTTATTACGCAGTTTCAGCCGAAAAGCCCTTCGCTCTTCGGCCCTTTTAAAACGTTCTTTGTCGATTTTTGTTTCAAGAATTAAACCGGGAACCTTGGTTGGTTTTCCCATGTCATCCAACGCAACCATGGTTACAAAAGCCCTGCCGATAAAACGGGTTTCTCCGCTGACCGGATCTTCCGCATCAATATGCACTCCCACTTCCATCGATGTTTTGCCCACGTAATTCACGGACGATTTTAAAATCAGAATATCTCCGAGCAGGACCGATTTCTCAAAGCTCAGATTGTCAATGGCGGCCGTGACGGTGTTGCGCCGTGCATGACGCGTGGCCGAAATAAAAGCCGCCTCGTCAATGTTGCGCATGATTGCCCCGCCATGCACGTAACCATAATGGTTTGCGTCCAGCGGTGTCATCACTTTGATCATGGTGTTTTGCGAGAAAGAAGGGGGGTAGGCTTTTTTTCGTATTTTCATAAAGTGAACCGTTTAATGCCATGTCGGCCTAAAATTGCAAACCAGAAAGTGGGGAAATTTTCGGAAAGATTTTTTGGCCTGACGCGGGTAGAGAAGTATGGTACTCACCCGTTTAAGAAAGGTTATTCAATGGGTGATCAAGAAGACCGTGTTTTTCAGCTTCTCCTCCGAAAAATTCGTGAAGAACGAGGGCTTGATTTCACGCAGTATCGTCCAACCTGTCTCAAACGACGTATCGAGACCCGCCTGCGAGTGAATCGAATCAACAATTACCTCGAATATATGGGCCTTTTGAATAGGAGTCCTGAAGAATACGAACGTCTGCTCGATGCAACAACCATTAACGTAACGGAATTTTTCCGGGACCCGCCCGTTTGGGAAGTCCTCAAAAACCGTCTCTTGCCGGAGATTATTCAGGACAGGAAGAATGAAGGAAGTTCTGCCATCCGCGTCTGGAGTGCCGGCTGTAGCGGAGGCGAAGAAGTTTATTCTCTCTCAATTCTTTTTCATGAACTTTTGGGAGAAGTCGTGAGTCGTCAGTCGTCAGTCGTCAGGAAAACTGAAGACTCACGACTGACGACTGACGACTTCCGTGTCGAAATTCATGGGACCGATATTGACAAAGGGTCTTTGAAGAAAGCTGCGTTGGGAGAGTATGGACAGGAAAGTCTCAAAAATATGGACCCACTTTTGCTTTCAAAATATTTTTTACCGACTGGAAAATCTTTTGCCATCAGTGATTCCATCCGGATTTCGGCTCAATTCCGCACGCACAATATGATCACCGACCCTCCCCTTAAAGATATGAGTCTGATCATCTGCCGAAACGTTCTCATCTATTTCACACGCGAATTACAGGTCAAGGTGCTGGAAAATTTTCATCGTTCTCTTCGAAAGGACGGCTATCTGGTGATCGGAAAATCGGAATCTCTGTGGGGAGGGACGAACAAACGTTTCGAAGTATGGGACAGCACAGAACGAATTTATAAGAAAAAAACTGACGACTGACAACAATGAACAAAGATCTTCTTGAACTACTCAACAAGATTCATCGGGAACGGGGTGTTGATTTTACCCTGTATCGTACCGCCCATTTGGAACGCCGCTTGGGGGCGAGACTTCGTGCCCGCCAGACTCAATCTTATAATGATTACATTAAAATATTGGATCAGGATCCGGAAGAATATATAAAACTGTTTGACACTCTTTTTATTCATGTCTCCCATTTTTTCAGGGACCCGAAGGCTTGGGATTGTCTCCGAAAAAATGTTCTACCGGAGATTATTCGCGGCAAAGAAGAGCGCCACCTGAAAAAAATTCGCATCTGGTGTGCGGGAATCTCCATGGGACAAGAGGTTTATACCGTGGCCATCCTTCTTAAAGAAGCCCTTGGAAAAGAAATCGACAATTTTCGCCCCCAAATTTACGGAACGGATGTGGACCATGGCACCCTTATGCAGGCCATGGAGGGGCGTTATACAGAACAAGATCTGAGGGAGATCGGGCCGGCACTTCTTCATAAATATTTTCAACAATCAAACGGAATTTTTACAATTGATGATTCCGTTCGCCTCATCACTAAATTCATGGCCCACAATTTGGTGACCCAGCCTTCGCTGGGAAATATGAATCTCATCCTTTGCCGCAATGTTTTGATCTATTTTTCAAAAGAACTGCAGGCCGTGATACTTGAGAAATTGTATCGCGCTCTTCAGCGCGGCGGTTATTTGATGATTGGAAAATCGGAATCTCTTCCAAAAGAAATGAGAGAGTGGTACGAACCCGTGAGTCACGGTGAACGCATTTACCGGAAAGGAAATATAAGATGATGAAAACCGACAAGACAGTGAAAGAACTTTTTGATCTGGCCATTCAGGCTGAAAAAATCATGCGGGATTACTACATCGGGTTAACGGAGAAATTTCAAACATTGCCCGACGTGGTGAATTTCTGGCAAGGGTTGGCCAATGATGAAAATGGACACATCCGCTGGCTGGAAAACGTTTGTAGCAAACTTCCTCAGGAAAAACTTTCTTCCATGGCGGATCCGGAAGTAATAACGCAGGCGGAACGTGCCCTTCAATTCTCCGTTGAGAAAGCTCTCGACGAAACGAAAACACTGAAAGATGCCTACGAATTCGCTCACGAACTGGAATATTCCGAAACGAATGCGATTTTCAGGTTTTTGATGCAAACATTTATTGGTCCCGCCAAACGTCAGCAGATGGCCCTTCAGGAAATAGAAAACCATCTGGAAAAGCTCATGGATTTTTCAAAAACATTTGGGGACAGGCTGAAATGAAGGAAATTTACGTTCTTTTAATACCTTGATTATTTTATAAAATCTATGTATTATTGCCTTGATTTATTGACAAATATATTAAAAAACTGTGATAAGACAAATAGATAAACACCTTGAAGCTTGGCGAGAATCGCAAGAGAGAAGGGTATTGCTTCTCCGAGGGGCTAGGCAGGTCGGAAAGACCTATTCGGTCCGCAAACTTGGGCGTTCATTTGGGACCTTCCTAGAGATCAATTTCGAAAAGGATCCGAGGCTTGTCTCTTTTTTTGAAGGGTCTCTGAGTCCCTCTGAGATCAATCAAAAATTGACTGCCTATTCGGGGGTCTCTCTCATGCCCGGCAAAAGTCTCCTTTTTTTTGATGAGATTCAAGCCTGTCCCAATGCAATCCGTGCTCTGCGTTTCTACCACGAAGAGATGCCCCATCTTCACGTTGTTGCGGCCGGTTCGATGCTGGAGTTTGCTCTGTCCGAGATTCCCTCCTTTGGCGTGGGAAGAATTTCCAACCTCTTTCTCTACCCACTTTCATTTCGGGAATTTTTATGGGCCACCGGTCGTGAAGAGCTCGACCAGCTGATACAAAATGCGGGTCCTGATAAACCACTGGATGCCATTTTGCATTATGAACTGTTGGAAAAATTCCGATTCTATCAGGTGCTGGGCGGAATGCCTGCCGTGATCAAGAACCTCGTCGAAGGCAACGACCTTCTTTCCTGTCAAAAAATAATCAACGGAATTGTAACCACGCTTCAGGATGATTTTTCCAAATACAAAAAAAGATCGCCGGTGACGCGTTTGATGGAAGTATTTCGCTCTGCCGCACAGCAAGCGGGTGGCAAGTTTCAATATTCCAAAGTTGCCCAAGGAGAAGCGAGCCACAGTTACAAAGTGGCGCTTGAACTGCTCGTCAATGCCGGACTCGCCTATCGCGTCACACATACCTCAGCCGGTGGAATTCCTCTGGGAGCTCAAACCAATCCGGAAAAATTCAAGATCATTCTGTTTGATATGGGCATTCATCAACGCCTCTTGGGTCTTGATCTTTCTTTGCATGTGCTGAAAGAATCGATTGAACTCATTAGCAAGGGAAATCTGGCCGAACTTTTTGTTGGATTGGAATTGATGGCTTATCATGACCCGGGTATTCGTCCTCAGCTATTTTACTGGCATCGTGAAGCTCGGGCGAGCAATGCTGAGATTGACTATGTAATCCAGAGAGGCCATGAGATTCTGCCGATTGAGGTCAAGGCCGGAGTCAAGGGGGGAATGAAAAGTCTGTTTTTGTTTCTTGAAGAAAAAGGAATCAAATC
>JACRBV010000133.1 GCA_016213065.1 Deltaproteobacteria bacterium | reverse complement strand
TCTATGGTCCAGGGTCCCAAAGGAGGTATCGTGGCCAATATTTTGATCGTAGATGATGAATTAAGTATTCGCAAAGCGCTGGAAAAATTTTTGACGGAGCTCAAATATACCGTCTTTACGGCCGGTGATGGGGAAGAGGCTTTAAAAATTCTGGGACGAAACAACATTGATCTCGCGCTGGTTGATCTGGTCATGCCGAAAATGGACGGCATCCACTTTATCCGTGAAATGAAAACAGCCTCCCCTGATGCGATTCCAATCGTTCTGACCGGTTTCGGAACAATCACCAGCGCAGTCGAAGCCATTAAAGTCGGAGCCTATCACTATCTCACCAAACCTTTTGAACTCGATGATATTGCATCGCTCATTGAAACAGCTCTGGATCACAAACATTTAAAATTTGAAAACAGGACTCTTAAAAAACAACTTCATGAAAAATATAAATTTGAAAATATTATCGGAAAAAGTGATTCCATGTTTTCCATTTTTGCCTTGATTGAAAAGGTGGCTGAAACCGACAGCACCGTTCTTATTTTGGGAGAGAGCGGCACCGGCAAAGAATTGATTGCAAAAGCCATCCATTTCAACAGTCTTCGCAAAGATAAGCCGCTTGTTACCGTCAACTGCGCAGCAATCCCGGAAGATCTTCTGGAATCCGAACTGTTTGGTCATATGAAAGGATCTTTTACGGGGGCCAGCGCCACAACAGAAGGGCGTTTCCGCTCGGCCAATGGCGGAACCATTTTCCTCGATGAAATAGGGGATATGAGTCCCAAGTTGCAGGTCAAATTGTTGCGCGTGCTTCAGGAAAAAAAATTCGAGCCGGTCGGATCCACACAGACTCAAGAGGTGGATGTTCGCATTTTAGCCGCGACCAATCAAAATTTGGAAGATGCTGTCAAAGCGGGGCGGTTCCGTGAAGATCTTTACTACCGGCTCAATGTGATCCCCATTCATCTCCCGTCATTGAAAGAAAGACCGGAAGATATTCCTCTGCTGATCGCCCACTTTATAAACAAATACACATTGGAAACTGGAAAGAAAATCTCTGGCATTACAGATTCGGCGAAAAATATTTTACAAAATTATTCCTGGCCCGGCAATGTGCGCGAATTGGAAAATATGGTGGAAAGAATCGTTATCCTCAAAGAGAAGGGGTCTGTTGATGTGGAAGATCTTCCACCGAAAATCAGGGGAGACACGCGTATTCAACCCGGGCAAACACACATGCAGATTCCCGAAACGGGCATTTCTTTCAAACATGCCATCTCCAATTTTGAAAACGAACTGATTTTGAAAGCGCTTCAGCAAACCGGGTGGAACAAAAACAAGGCCGCTGTTTTATTAAAATTAAATCGGACGACTCTAGTTGAAAAAATCAAAAAGAAGGGTTTGGAAGAGGAAATTGAAAAACTTGGCGGTTAAATTTATGGGCATAAAAACCCCGCTTGTCATCCTGAACACATTCGCTTCGCTCAGTGTAAACTCCGTGAAGGATCTATTTGATAATAAAGTGGATTCTTCACGAAGTTTACCCCGAGCCCGAGCAGATTCTTCGCGGAGTTTATCCTGAGCCCGAACAGATTCTTCGCTTCGCTCAGAATGACAAAGCGAAGGGCTCAGAATAACAAATATGAAATTATTGGGAGGTAACTTATGTTTAAAACGATTGACCTGCTGATTGTCGAGGACGACGAGTCGATGGTGAAAGTACTTGAGCGCCTCGCCAAAGATAATAACTGGAATTATCGTACCGCAAAAACAGGAGCCGAAGCTCTGGAATGTTTAAACAGAGAAATCTTCGCCGTGGCTCTGGTTGATATCAATCTGCCCGGTTACAACGGTCTTCAACTTTTGGAATACGCCAAATCGAATCATTTTCTTACGGAAATTATCATGATTACCGGCGTTGGAAGTGTGGAGTCCGCCGTCTCTTGTATTAAAATCGGAGCCTATGACTATCTCACTAAACCTTTTGATGATATTCGCAAAGTCTCCACCCTCGTTGAAAAAGCAAAAGAACGCCATGAACTGGTCCAAAAAATTAAACAACTGGAACACAGTGATAAAGACCAATATCAGTACGAAGGTCTTGTGGGAAAGAGTTCCAAAATGCAGGAAGTTTATCAGTTGATTGAAAATATCGCCCCGACGAACGCCACGGTCCTCGTTATGGGAGAATCGGGAACGGGAAAAGAGTTAGTTGCCACAGCGATTCACCGTCACTCCAATAGAAAACACAAACCGCTCGTCGTGATCAATTGCGCCGCCATTCCGGAACAGCTTTTGGAATCGGAACTTTTTGGACATAAGAGAGGATCCTTTACAGGCGCCATCGGTGATAAGCGCGGTCTGTTTGAAGAGGCCGATACGGGCACGATCTTTCTGGATGAAATCGGTGAAATTCCCGTCCCTTTGCAGGTCAAATTGCTTCGTGTTTTGCAGGAAGGGGAAATTCGCGAGGTGGGGGGAAATATTTCCCATCATGTGGATGTCCGTCTGATTGCCGCAACAAACAAGGATCTCCCGCAGATGATAAAAGAGGGACGTTTTCGTGAAGACCTTTATTATCGACTCAATGTCATCAATATCAATCTTCCCGCTTTGAGAAACAGAAAAGAGGATATTGCCCTGCTTGCCTACCATTTCCTCAAAAAACATACGGAACGTCTTAAAAAACACGTCGATAAAATTTCGGTCGACGTTTTGCAAACCCTGCAAAATTACGATTGGGTGGGAAATGTTCGGGAACTTGAAAACGTCATTGAAAGGGCTGTTGTACTGGTACACGGAGACACCATTTACGCCAAAGACCTGCCCCCGCATGTGCTCGGAGAATCTTTTTATCTCGCGGAAGAATTGGGATCCAAAGATCTGACACAGTTCTCGTACCAAGAGGCAAAAGACAAAGCGCTTTCTTCTTTTAACCGAAGTTATATTGCGAGTCTGCTGAAACAGAGCAATGGAAACATTTCCATTGCGTCGGAGAAGGCCGGTATGGATCGTTCCAATTTCAAAAAAATTATCAGACGGTACAATATTGATATTGGAGAATTCAAAAGCCATCCGGTAGAAAAGTAAAAATATATGATCATCTTTAAAAACTCCGATTGTCATCCTGAACCCTTCGCCATCATTGTCATTCTGAGCCCTTCGCTTTGTCATTCTGAGCGAAGCGAAGAATCTGTTCGGGCTCAGGATAAACTCCGCGAAGAATCTGCTCGTGCTCAGGGTAAACTCCGTGAAGGATCTACTTGATAACAAAGTGGATTCGAAGCGTAGCGAGGAATGACAAATTGCAGGTATCTTATGACACTCCCCAAACTTCTCATCGGGTGTGATAAAAAAGTCTTCGGCGGCGGTATTCGAAAACTGCTTGAAACCATCAAAATGGAAGTGCGCGTTTTTTCGTTGGACACTCTCCACACCAAGCTCGCCTTTGAGTCTCCGGATGCGGTATTAATGGTTGCCGAAGATTCCATCAAACAACTTTTTCCGCTGATTGAAGCTATCAAACAATTTGATGACAATTTACCGATTATCGTTTTGAGTCCTTCCAAAAATATTGAAGAAGCCGTGAATCTTATGAAACTTGGAGTTTTTGATTATCTCACTTCACCCCCCGATCCCGCCCGTTTACAAATGACTGTTCAAAATGCTTTGCGTCTCTACAAATTAACAAAGAGGGTATTCCTTCTGGAAAATCAATTGGGAGCCACCAGACAACTCGATGAAATGATCGGAAGCGCGCCCTCCATGCAATCTGTTTTTCAGATGATTCAAAATGTCGCAAAAACAAGTGCGACCTCTCTGATTTTGGGAGAATCCGGTACAGGCAAAGAGCTGGTGGCAAAAGCCATCCATCGTTTGAGTGGCCGAAAAGATCGGCGTTTTATCGACATCAATTGCGGCGCCATTCCACAGGGACTTTTGGAAAATGAATTATTCGGACATGAAAGAGGATCCTATACCGGCGCAGATCGCCAATACATCGGGTGTTGCGAAAGGGCTGACGGAGGAACCCTTTTTCTCGATGAGATCAGTGAAATGAATCCTCTACTTCAGGTCAAGCTTCTGCGCTTTTTGCAGGAAAGGCAGTTCATGAGAGTGGGTGGCACACAACCGATTAATGTGGACGTGAGGATTCTTGCCGCAAGCAACCGAAATCTGGCTGACGCTGTTTCCAAAAACCAGTTTCGCGAAGATCTTTATTATCGGCTGAATGTTGTTTCCATTGTTCTGCCTCCGCTCCGGGAGAGAAGGGAAGATATTCCTCTTCTCGCGAAACATTTTCTTGAAAAATACGCGCACAAAAATGAAAAAATATTTCTCGATTTCACACCAGAAGCCATGGAGGCTTTGATCAACTACAACTGGCCCGGAAATATTCGCGAACTTGAAAACACCGTTGAGAGAGCCGTTGTTTTACATAACGACACCAAAATCAAACTGCAATATTTGCCGCCGCATATTCAAAGTCTCCAGAAGCAGGAATCACGCACAAACGCGCTTACCACAGACAGACCCGTGTCTCCAGACGGCAAAGTTCTTCCTTTAACTCTGGTGGAACGTTATGCTATTGAAGCGGCGTTGAAAGCCTGCACCGGAAATGTCGCCATGGCCGCCAAGCGGTTAAAAATCGGGCAGGCAACTTTATACCGAAAAATAAAACATTACGGCATTCGGGCTTAATGATGCAGATCAAAACAGAACAAAAAGAAAAGGCGTTGGTTTTGTCTCTCCACGGAAATCTGGATGCTGACTCCGTCAGCGGTTTTAAAAAAACAAGTTATAAATTGGTTGATGAGGGAGTGCGTTTTCTCGTGATCGATTGTTCAGAGCTTGCATTCATTGACAGCACGGGTCTCGGCGCGCTCATTTCGCTCTTAAGAAAACTGCGCATGCAAAATGGTGATCTGAAAGTGGCCGGCCTCAACAATGAAGTTCGCTCTGTCTTTGAAATCACCCGTCTGCATCGCCTTTTCGACATCCTTCCAAACGTCCAAACGGCCTGTGAAAAATTTTAACCTTCATTTTGAAACCCAATCCGACTTCGGTTATCTTCCTTTTCTGACGCGCATTTTCAAATCCCTTAACGTGCCTCACCCACAAGCCTTGACACAAATCCTGATTGAGGCCTACACCAACGCGGTGATCCATGCCCACCGCCGCAAAAAAGAAAAATGGATTGGTCTTTCTTTTTTCATCTCACCAAAAAAAATTTTAATCCGGGTTGTGGATCAGGGACCCGGCATCAAAAACAAATTACTACGAAAAAAATTTTCACGGTGGCAGACACATGGAAGGGGCCTTATGCTGATTCGAGCCAATGCGGACAAGGTTACAAATAAAAAAAGAGGGCGTCTCCATATTTTTGAGGCGGTGAGATTTTATGCCTAAAAAAGAACCTCTGGAAATTATCCATCTTTTGTCGCGGGCCATCTCTCAGGCCGCGAAACTTGAAGAAGTCTATGACATCATGCTGGATGAACTGGTCAACACCTTTGGCGTTGAACGCGCTTCCATCATGCACTTCCAGCCGAAATCAAAAACTTTGAAAATTGTAGCGGCAAGAGGAATGGATCCTGAAATCTGGAAAAACATTTCCATTCCGGTGGGAGAGGGGGCCAGTGGCGCCGCTTTTTCAAAAGCAAAACCGGTTTTGATTGAAAAGAAAAAAATGAGTCCCAAATACAAAACGCATTCCTACATGATCGCCCCTGTTCTATCTTTTCCGATGAAGGTGGGAAAAACTCCCATCGGTGTTATTAATGTCACCGACAAAAAATCGAGAGAACCTTTTACTCAGTCCGATTTAAAATTGCTCACCATTTTGTCCGATCAAGTCGCCGCCTACATGCACCTTTGCGATTTATTGGAGAGAGTCAAAAGCGGCGAACGAGCTAAAATGCAGCTGGAGATGGCCCACACCATCCAGCAAAGACTTCTGCCTGCTACACCTCCGAATATCAAAGGAATTGATGTGACCGGTTTTCTTTTGCCTGCGCAAAAAGTGGGAGCGGACTATTATGATTTTTTTTCCATCGATGGCAAAAATCTGGAATTATGTATTGCGGACGTTTCGGGACACGATGTCAGCAGTGCACTTCTTGCCTTCGCTCTCCGTTCCTGCATTCATAGTGAGTCCCTTCACAACGAAACTCCGGCCGCGCTAGTAACCGCCATGAACAAACTTTTGTTTAACGATCTGTTGAAAGCGGAACAATTTATTTCTTTGGTCTACGCCAAATTCCAACCGCAAACAAAAATACTCACCTACACAAACGCGGGACACAATCCGCCTTTGTTATGGAAAGCCCGCGAGAAAAAAGCAGAGTGGTT
>JACRBV010000132.1 GCA_016213065.1 Deltaproteobacteria bacterium | reverse complement strand
GCGCCATCCCAAATAATTTGATTGCGGGGCAAGTAGGCCATGCATTGAGATAAAGCAAAAGACGTGCCAAGAGAGAACCCAAACAAATCAGTGAATACAAAATTCCCACTGCATGATTTCCGTCGCTACACTGACCAATTTTCGTACTCCGTCTGGGGAATTCTGATTTTCTGGGGAATTCTGATTTCTGGGGAATTCTGATTTTGCAGACAGAGACCGACCTTCGCATTCCCGGTCGGGGGTTTGATTATGAATTCACGCGCACGTATCGAAGTCGGATTGAATATAATGGGCCGCTTGGATTTGGGTGGGATCATAATTATAACAAGCGGCTTGTACTGCAGGCGAATGGCAATGTTGCACGTTTTGATGGTGAGGCCCGTTTTGATATTTATGTGAAGAATGCGGACGCAGGAAGACGCTGTTTTGATGATGACCATGCCCGTCATGGGAGCGGTAGATTTTGCGGGGATACGTGCGACCAAAATCGGGAGCAGGTTGTTGGATGTAGCAGAAGGATTGACTTCAAAGATTGGAAGCTTTTTTACAAAAACTAATGTGGAAAATATTACTGTTCGGCATTATACGGATGCGATTGGTAAAACTCAGATTTTTGAAAGTGGTTTTTTAAAAGCCAATGCCTATGTTACGTTGCCAACAGAAATTCCAAAAAAAGTGGGGCACCTGCAAATTGAGGATATGCTAGAGATTCTTCCTAGCCGTGGTTCCAATTACATTGATATTGAAGTCCCTATGTCTAATCTTCGAATACCCGAAAAGGGACCATTTACAAGTGGCGATAAATGGCAACGTCAACTTATCGAGCCTGTTACGATTGATCCAAGTCGTTGGCGTCGGTCACCGAGAAGGCCATCGAGTGGAGGCCAACCATGAATTTAAAGTGTCCTCATTGTAGAAAAAATATTCACCTTAAACAAAAATATCCCTATCATGCGGGCTTTAGCGATGTTGGTTTTCTTTATTGTAATATGTGTCCTACTCTTTTGTTATTTAGAGCTTATGATCTTGAATTTGAAAAACTCGTCGGAGAAACAAAGGTGCCTTGGTCGTTAATTTTAACAGAAAAGAAAAAAGTGGAAGATAATCTCAAACCCTGCC
This sequence comes from Deltaproteobacteria bacterium, assembly GCA_016213065.1. NCBI lineage: Bacteria > Pseudomonadati > Myxococcota > Myxococcia > Deltaproteobacteria bacterium. The sequence goes on along the minus strand of JACRBV010000132.1, from coordinate 1,395 downwards.
CCTGCGGCGGCCATTTTCGATTTGATGCCTATCCCCGTTGTCCATATTGTAATCAGAACGTTCAATCTTTGCTTCCAGACAACATCCATTTCATAGAGTTCGGAAAAGTCATCGATGCGGATAAGGATGAAAGCATATGGATAAGCATCGGAAAAAATTCAGACGGACGAAACAAGCCATCAAAATAGTTTTGGATTCACATAAATTTCCGGCATTCGTGAGACAGTTTTTTCGGCAATTGGAACAAAAAAAGTTGTTTGTTAAAAGCGAAGCTGATATGTTGCGTTCGAGTGAATGACAAAAAATCCTATATTTTTCTGGATGAATCAGGGAAGCCCGAAATTTATTCTCGTAAAGGTGTCAATCTTGTTCAAACAGGTACCGCGTCCAAATATTTAGTCCTTGCCGCCATTCGAACGACGAATCATTTGGAAATACAGGAAGCCGTGACAGCTTTCCGTCTTGAAGTTTTGCGTGATCGGTCTTTGTCTGCAAGATTTTCACCAGCTTACAGTTTGAATGCCTTCCATGCACAGACAGATTATCCCGAAGTAAAAGAAAGATTTTATGAATGGATAAAAAATTGCTCACTGGATTTCAAGATAGCCATTACGGTTGCTGAGAAACTGAAAGCCTATCCTCAACTGCAGAGAGATCATGGTCGGTTTTACGCCACGATTGCCGGTCAGTTATTGAAGAGATTCCTTCACACGGCGGAGTCCATGGAGGTTATTTTTTCCAGACGAGATGCCTCCCTCAAAGCCCGGGAGAGATTGCAGTTGGTTGTTGACACCCTTCGTTTTGAGTACGCCGACGAACATCAGATTGATGCAAAGGCTTCCATTGTTTATCATCACAATCCTCATTATACGCATGGTGGTTTGCAAATTGCTGATTATGTAGCCCATGCCGTTTTTCAGGTGTTTGAACGAGGTAATCGACGTTGGTGGAAAATTATTCAGGACAGAGTGGGATATGTTCAGGACATTTTCAACAAAAAATCCTACTCTCGATCAAATCCACTCTAGCTATCCCCGAAGGGAAGTGCGAACTTCGCACGTGTTGCTGGGTGGATTGACCAAGAGCAGGATTTGGCTTCATTATAGATGTTCATTAGTTTTCGTCAAGCGGCTTCTTTATTTTCTTGTCTTTTTGGTTCCGTTTTCCAGTCTTGCCGAAACTCTAACTCCAACCCTCATCGGTCATTCCACTGCCGCGCACAGCGGTGATCTTTTGCAGACAGAGACCGATCTGAAAATTCCCGGACGTGGGATGGACTACGAATTCCGGCGGGTTTATCGAAGTCGGATTGAATACAACGGCCCGCTTGGATTCGGGTGGGATCATAATTATAATAAGCGGCTTGTACTGCAGGCGAATGGGAATGTTGCGCGG
>JACRBV010000131.1 GCA_016213065.1 Deltaproteobacteria bacterium | reverse complement strand
TTGTCCGCGGTTGTAGGCGGTTTTGGAACTCCATCCCGGAAAAGCTTTTCGCGCGGCGGTTACCGCATCCCGCACATCTTTTCTGGAACCTTGTGAAACATTGGCGAAAGGTTTTTTTGTTTTGGGATTAAGAATTTGAAAATAGCGCCCTGATTCGGTGCGCGGAAATTGTCCGCCGATAAAAAGTTTGTAGGTTTTGAGAATGGGTGCTCGTGGGTTCATAAATATTTGCCTCCAAAAATTTTTAAAACATCATAGCCAATACTTCATAAGCTTTTCCGAAATCAAAGATGTTAACTGTTGTGCATCCTCTTTATTTGTAGCGATTTCTTTGATTTCGCGAATATTGTATTCTTCCGTATCTATTTGACTGATCCATAACTGCCATAAGAATCTTTTCTTGGGAGAAATCATAATCGTTACAAAAGAACCGCCAAATCCTGTTTCTTGTATATCCATCACAATAAATTTTTCAGCAAATAGATAAAAATAAGGCCGCATGTTTTCAATCCCAACATGATAAAATGACGGGTTTTGCCGGTATTGCTTATGATAATTATCGAAGGTTTTGCGCAGACCTTTGGTTATGGGGTCCGCATAAAATTGAGCCAAATTCAGAGATGCTTTCTCCCCGGCTTTGGCTTCCGTTAAAAAAAGACAAAAACAGATGAGAAAAAGGGCTATTTTTTTGTGATGGAAAAGAGTTGGTTTCATCAGTTTTCGATATAAATGTGTTTTCCATCTTTGGTGATCCAATGTCCTCCGTCCAATTCCGAACCAGTTTCCAGAGGAGAGGGACGATCTTTCCATGTTTTGTCTGCCGGTGATTTTCTGGAAAATTCTTCTTCATATCGGCCAAGGGCCGTTACGTACTCCCCGATTTCTTTCACCTTGCTGACAGTTGCTCCCGCTATTTTAAGATATTCCTTCACATCATCCCATTTTGCCGGATTTCTTCCCGCCGTAAATGTCTGTTTCTGTGCTTGGGCAATCCTTCCTTCGCCACCGTTAATAGAAGCAAGGACAAATTTTTTCCTTTCATCAGCATCTTGGATGGAAATTGTTTTGATATTTGGTCCCAAACTCGTTTCTTTACTAAATGAAGCATCCAATTGTTTTAAATATCTAGCCGTTGCCCTTGCGGCTTTGGCAATATCGAATCTTTCATCATTCTTTTTGGAAACTTTAAGTCCCACCCTTATTGCCGTAGCTTTTTCGAATTGCATGTCTCCCGCGGCACCCTTGATGCCGCGACTTCTCCTGTTGGAACCAAAACCGCTTTCCTGTCCGTAAATGGCCTCTAGAGTGTTGACGGTCAAAGAATCCCCTTTATCAAAATACTTTGAGGCGGTTTCCAAAGCCTTTCTTTGGCGTGTTGTCGCTTTTTTCAACCACGAATCAACATTTGATTTTCTTTGATTCTGAGGCATGGATTTCCCTATTCCAACTCCACATACGGCAAAAGGCCGTGTAATCCTCCTTCGCGCCCGAAGCCGGATTCTTTGTAACCGCCAAAGGGCGATGCGGGATCAAATTTATTGTAGGTGTTTCCCCAGACAACACCAGACTTTAGCTTTGATGAAATTTTGAAAATTTTGGAACCCTTGTCTGTCCAGACGGCGCCTGCCAACCCATAAGCTGTGTTGTTGGCTTTTTCAACAGCCTCTTCCGGCGTGCGAAAGGTGAGGATTGATAAGACGGGGCCAAAAATTTCTTCCCTCGCGATCCGGTTCGATTGCGCGACACCGGTAAAGAACGTTGGGGCAAACCAGAAACCTTTTTTCGGCAGTTCGCAAGGGGCCTGATAAATTTCACAGCCTTCATCTACTCCCGATTTTACGAGTTCCCGGATAGTCTCCAGCTGTTCTCCCGAGATGATGGCGCCAATATCCGTGTTTTTATCGAGCGGATTCCCCAATCGCAGGCTTTGAATCCGGTCTTTCAGTTTGCGAATAACCAAATCACGAATTCCTTCCTGAACGAAAAGCCTCGAACCGGCACAGCAAACATGACCCTGATTGAAATAAATTCCCTGAATAATTCCCTCAATGGCTTGATCGATGGCGGCGTCTTCAAAAATGATGTTGGCCGATTTACCTCCGAGTTCCATGGTCAGTCTTTTTCCGGTTCCTGCAGTTGCCTTGATAATACCCTTTCCAACGGCGGTAGAACCGGTGAAAGAAATTTTTTGAATGTCCTGATGACGCACGATCATGTCTCCGGTTTTGCCCGTGCCGGTGACGACATTGACAACCCCCGGCGGGAGATCGGCTTCTTCAATAATTTTGGCCAAGTGCAAGAGCGAAAGGGACGTTGTCTTGGATGGCTTGATGACGACGGTGTTGCCGGTGGCCAAGGCAGGGGCGATTTTCCATATGGCGATCAGGAGCGGAAAATTCCACGGGACAATAAGACCGCAAACGCCGAGAGGGCGTGTTTTGCGTCCGGGAAAAGCATATTCCAGTTTGTCTGCCCAGCCTGCGTGATAGAAAAGATGCGCCGCCGCAGTGGGGACATCAAAGTCTCTGGTTTCTTTGATCGGTTTGCCGTTGTCCATCGTTTCCAGAATGGCAAATTCGCGCGCTTTTTCTTGAAGCTGTCGGGCGATTCTGAAAATATATTTGGCTCGTTCAGCGGGAGCAAGTTTGGACCAATATTTTTCATAGGCTACGCGTGCCGCTTTGACGGCGATATCAACATCCGCCTCATTGGCTTCGGCAACCTCTGATAAAACCTCTTCTGTCGCGGGATTGATGGTCTTAAAATAATTTCCAGATTTCGGAACTGTAAATTTTCCACCGATGAAAAGTTCGTAACGCAATTTGATTTTAACGGGATCGGTTGATTCGGGAGAGGGGGCATAGTCCCACTTTTTTCCAAATTGCAAACTTTTTGGTTCAACCACTTCCAAACGGGTCACTTTTTTTTCAGGTGCTGTCATAGGTCCCTCATTTGTCATAATAATTATATTTTTCTGTCATTCCTGCCCCTGCCTCCGCAGGGGTAAACTCCAGCAGGGATCCAGCAATTGTTGAAATATCTGGATCCCCGCCGGAGTTTACCCCGTACCGCGATACGGGGCGGGGATGACAGTTATGCAATTTTTTAGAAGTTTCTTTAATCATTCGTAAAATAATCCAGCGATTGATAATTTCCCGTTGCTTCTTTTGCCAATTGCATCAGCAAATCGTTTGTCAATGTGCTGGCGCCGAAGCGAAACCATTCGTTGGAAAGCCACGCATCTCCCAGTGTTTCTTTCACCATCACCAGATATTGGAGTGCTTGTTTCGAGGTGCGAATACCTCCGGCCGGTTTCATGCCTATCATCCGGCCTGTTTGATACCAGTAGTCGCGAATTGCTTCCAACATCACCAATGTGACGGGGAGTGTCGCGTTCACGGCCGCTTTGCCCGTGGAGGTCTTGATAAAATTGGCTCCCGCGTTCATCGCCAAAAAACTGGCTTTGCGTACATTGTCATAGGTTTCCAATTCTCCTGTTTCCAAAATCACTTTGAGATGAGAGTCGCCGCACGCTTCTTTGACAAGACTGATTTCATCGGAAACTTTTTCATATTCGCCTGACAAAAAATTTCCACGGGAAAGTACCATGTCGATTTCATCCGCCCCCATGGCCACCGCTTTTTTTGTTTCTTCAATTTTAATTGAAAGGGGAGTCAGCCCGCTTGGAAAACCGGTTGCCACCGAAGCGATTTTAATTTGCGTTCCCTTCAGAGCTTTTTTCGCAATAGGAATCATACTGGGATAAACACAAACCGCCGCAACACTGGGTATCATTTGACTCCGCAAACTCTTCGAGTTTGCTTCGCGGCCCGGCAAAGCCGGGCCTTGACATTGACTCTGCAAATTTGCGGAGTCTAACGGTCGGATCGCCTTTTGACACATCGCTTGCACTTTTCCGGCGGAATCTTTTCCTTCCAGTGTGGTGAGATCAATCATGCTGATCGCAAGCAGGATGCCTTCTACTTTGGTCTGTTTTTTGATGGAACGTTTGGCAAGAGAAGCGGCTCGCTCTTCAATACCAATTTGGTCAACCGTTTGCATTGCGTTGGCCTTTAAACACGTTTACAAGACCTTGTCACTCCCCTTTTTCCTGTAAAAATACCATTGACCTTTATCCCTATTTTCGCCGATAATGCGGAGTATGTTCTCCAGAATAGTTAATCCATCAAAAACAAACAGCTTTTTTTTATTTGGTGCGCGAGGAACTGGAAAATCAACTTATCTGTCTGCCAATTTTTCAGACGAAGACACGCTGTTCATTGACTTGCTCAATCTGGAAAAGGAGGCTCTGCTCCTGAGGCATCCAAATTTTTTGATCGAACAGATTAGGGCAAAGGGTCCGGATTTGAAACGAGTCGTCATAGACGAAATACAAAAACTGCCCAAGCTTCTTGATGTTGTCCATCAACAAATTGAAGAAACAAAACGTGCTAAGCGTCCGTTGCAATTTGTTTTGACGGGGTCCAGTGCCCGCAAGCTAAAACGCGGAGCCGCAAATCTTCTGGCAGGAAGGGCATTCCTTTATGAACTTTTTCCCCTGACCCATCGTGAATTGGGGAATCCTTTTGATCTCAAGGATGTACTGCAATATGGCTCATTGCCCGGGATTTATTCCTACGACAATGCGTCGGACAAGCGGGCTTATCTTGAAACCTATGGAAGAACCTATCTGAAAGAAGAAATCTGGAATGAACAAATTGTGAGAAAGCTTGAACCCTTCGCCCATTTTTTGGAAGTGGCCGCTCAATGCAACGGAAAGATTCTCAACTATTCAAAAATAGGGCGTGATATCGGCACGGATGCAAAAACGGTCCAATCTTATTATCAGATACTTGAAGATACCTTGGTTGGGGTGATTCTCCAGCCTTACCATCGTTCTGTCAGAAAACGTGAAACAAAAGCGCCCAAATTTTATCTTTTTGACACAGGAGTGAAACGGGCGTTGGAGGGTACGCTTACCGTTGAACTTTTGCCGCAGACTTACGCGTTTGGCGAAGCCTTTGAACACTTCATTATTCTGGAGCTGATGCGATTGAATTCGTATTATCAATTGGGTTTTCGTTTGTATTATTTCAGGACGCATGAAGATGCGGAGGTTGATCTGGTTATGGAACGGCCGGGAAAATCTCCGATTCTCATCGAGATCAAGTCTGCCGATTTTGTCGATGCGGGCGAATTGCGGTCTCTTGAACGCATTGCGCATGATTTTGGCGATTGCGAGTGCGTTTGTCTTTGCCGTGGTACCGAAGAAAGAAAAGTGAAAAATGTTTTGATCCTGCCATGGAAAGAGGGTCTGGAACGCCTCTGTCTTTAGGGATGTTCCCAATTATCACGGTTTCCAGATGTGCCCTTTAGAATTCCTTTTATGTCTTTATTTTTCCGGAAATAGCACTTCGATATCGGATTTTACAAAATCCTCATCGAGAGTTAAAACGGGGCAGGACTCCTCTTTGGCCAGTGCGTAGGCGAAACAATCGCCCAAATTCAGGGCGGGAAATTTCAAACGGGCAACTGCGCTTGTCTCGGCTTGCAAAACATTCGGAGGAACGAATCGAATCGGGAGAGAAAAAACTTCCTTCTTGAGTTGTTCAAAAATCTATGGCTGACGATCCTGAATCAAAATTAAAACTTCCGCCAAATTTACCGTGCTCATCCGCAACTTTCCCTGATAATTTTTCAGCTGAGTTTTGGCCCAGAGGGCATGCTTTTCCTTGAAAAAAATGGCAAGTAAAACAGAGGTGTCAACGACCATGTTTATTCCCAAAGTTTATCTTCATTTTTAAATTGTGGATTCGGATTCAGCGGTGCCAGCAGTCCCATTCCGATCAAACGATCGAAATCAAACTCCTTGAGCTGTTTGCCATTGGAAACGCGTCTCTCCCAGAGATAATAGGCAAAATCCTCCACCTCATTGCGAAGCTCTTCCGGCAATTCCTGAATGATTCTTCCCAGTGATTTTGCAGTAGCCATGCTCATGTTATGCCCCCATACATGGATCGCTTTCAATTGTCTTCTTTAAATTCTGTGGATTCCCTTTGGACGTTTGTCACCCCCTTTTGGGGTCTTAACTCTCCGATTGGGGATTTTTATACGTTAAGCCAATGCTAATCAGTTGAATTTACTAAAGAAAATTTGATATTTTTGGCTTGTTATTTGCATAGACATTATGAGGATATGAAAAAATGGATTATAACTTGTACCTGCCTGATTTTTTTGATGGGAGTTTTCTTCCCTAAAATTCTTTTTTCCTTTCCTTCTTTGGGGGCTGTTGGGGCAGACCATAGTGACGGGGGTGGTGCTACAAAAAGTGGTTCGTGTTCTGACGGTTCTTTCGTTGATAAAATCAACGTGTCACGGACTTCCTATACTTTGCCGCCCCCTGATAGCTTTCATTGTCAAGGCAATGGAATTTCAGAGGATATTGCATTGTTAGCCAGTGGGGGTATCAGTTGGATCAAGTGTCCCGAAAATTATGTGGCGACCGGTTGGAAAATTGGCGAGGATGGAGGGATAACCGGTATTATTCTCGTTTGCACGCGGTTCTCCGGAGATATTTTGTATGATGATAACACAAAAGAAGATGGCATTTACGCCGTTATTCCATCGGATGATCAGGCTCAGGCAAAATTTCTTAGGGGTGAAATTCCATCCACATTCCGTACTTGCCCTACACAGGAAGCGTTGACCCAAATAAGTGTTGGGTATGACATCTCTCATCAAGGGAATTATTTGACACGTATTTCCGGCGAATGTCATCCTTTTCCCGGTGGTGCATCGCAACCTGTTACTCCGCCCCAAAAAATTAAGTTAACACTCAAGAACGAATTCGAAGAAGGAGATTGTATTCAGTCCGACGCTCACACCTCTGACCCCTGCAGAACCGAGTGTCCTGAGGGTATGATCATAAAGGGATTGAATGTTCGATCAGGGAGTTTGGTTGATAATATCGGTGTTATTTGTGTCAACATAAACAATCCATCTCTTGTTGATTATGGACCGACAAAATGTGGCGGAGAAGGAGGCGCGACCTACACGGCGCTGTGTCACGATGGGGAATATGTAAAAGGTTTTAAAGTACGAGTGGGAGAAGTGTGGGAAGGCATCCAGTTGAAGTGCGCAAAAATCAATTATTATGCCCAGACTCTTCAGGATGTTTTTTCCGGTGAGAATTATTTTCAGGATTTGGAATATGGCGTCAATATGCCTAGTCGCGAGGATCACAATTATCCCGATCCGCCGGCCACCAGTTATTGGCCACTTTGTAGTAATGGGACGTCTTTTCCGGTTCGCTTAGATGTTTGGCATAATAGATTTTGTTGGAAATCAAGAGGACTGATCTACGATACCACGGTTTGCTACGATGACATCGTCAGAGGCGCCAAGACATATTGCAAAGAAGCATTTATTGGAGAGGAAACTCAAACCGCGATTGATCTCTCAGGATTTTTCCATCGGAACGATGAAGTCCAACAGGTTGAATTTATCGGGACTGCTATGGCAGATTTCCAAGATAATTCCGAAACACCATCGGAGGATACGTCAGAGAATTCGGCAACGCCTTCTGCGAGAGAATGCACAGGGCAATGTAGTGAAGTTATCGCCTGTCCTTCAGGCCAGATCATGAATTTTTGTTGTAATTGCGATGATCTCGAAACAGCCCCTCCCAATAATGGTGGTGGCAATGACAGAGGCAATGTTGGACCGGTGGGTCATTCCAACCAACCTGATCCTTCCGCAGGTCCCAATACCGATTCAGCTCCGAAAAGTAATTTTTCCAAAGGTGGAGGCGGGTGTTCGTTAAATAACAACGCTTCTTTTGATCCTTCTCTTGCGGTACTTTTCCCAATCTCTTTATTTTTGCTGATTCTCCGGCGCCGTAGGCTGGTCTATTTATAGGGGCTTGCGTCGCCCCCTCCAACGGCAAAGCCGTTGGAGCCTCCCCCTCACGTTCGCTTTGCTCACTGAGTAGATTCCTCTCAAACAAGCCCACATAGTACCGTGCGAAGCACGTTTTCAAAAGTGCCACGGGTTTGCCCGTGGGAATCTACATTAGGTCTTTTAGTAGAAGTCTTTTGACTCCCTCTTCATGTTCCTGAATCGTTTCTGAAAATTGGTGCGTTCCATTTCCTTTCGAAACAAAATAAATATAATTTGTTTGCGCCGGTTGCAAAGCCGCTTTGATCGAAGCCAATCCGGGATTGCAGATGGGGCCGGGTGGAAATCCCGCATGGACGTACGTATTATAAGGATGCGGGTTGGCAATATCCACTTTCTTAATGTCGCCGTCAAAATTTTTGATTCCATAAATAACGGTGGGATCACTTTGCAGAGGCATTCCCTTTGCGAGGCGATTATAAAAAACAGAAGCCACAAGAGGACGTTCCCCTTCAACGCCCGCCTCTTTTTCGATCAACGAAGCGAGTGTCATAATCTGATTTTGGGAATAGACGGGGATTGTTTTGAGAGTGCCCGTTGCAAGTTGATAATTCTTTTTAAATTCTTTGACAAAATTTCGGAGATAATCGGCGGGGGGAGTATCGGCATAAAGATAATAGGTGTTCGGAAAAAGATAACCCTCCAACGTTGGGCTATTTATTTCAAGCGATTGAATAAATTCCTTGTTTTCTGTGAGATCTAAAAACTCTTTTTTAAAATCGGGATTTTTTATGAACGGGAGACCCGCAAGATAATTGGCAATTTGATGAAGCGTCCATCCTTCAATAATTTGCACCTTGTAAGCATTGACGCGCCCGTGCACGAGGCGTTGAAGCACATCAAGGGGATTGATAGGCTGGCTGAAAAGATATTCTCCCGCTTTGATTCCTTTTGTTTCGCCGCGCAGATGGGCATACAAAAAGAAAAGCCACGGGTATTCGATAATTCCCCGCTTTGCCAGATGGCTTGTCACTGTCCGAAACGCCATGCCTTTTTCAACGACCATCACGGCTTCACGGGGTTGAACAGGGTGATGGAGATAAACAAAAACGAGGGACAGGGCGGCAAGCAGGGGCAGCAGAAGAAAAATGCAGACTTTGAATATTCTTTTAATCATGGGCGCCTCTAAAAACACCGCTTGTCATCCTGAACCCTTCGCCATCATTGTCATTCTGAGCCCTTCGCTTTGTCATTCTGAGCGAAGCGAAGAATCTGTTCGGGCTCAGGGTAAACTCCGCGAAGAATCTGCTCGTGCTCAGGGTAAACTCCGTGAAGGATCTGCTTGATAACAAAGTAGATTCGGAGCGTAGCGAGGAATGACAAATTGTGGTTTTCATAGGTTTTTAGAGGTGCCCTCATAAGAATTTAGATAGTCCTGCAAAATCAGTGCGGCGGCAAGTTTGTCGATCACTTTGCGCCTTTTTTTTCGGCTTAAATCTCCTTCCAAAAGAATCGATTCCGCCTCTCTTGACGAAAAACTTTCATCCCAAAATTGAATTTGAATATCAAGGTGGTTTTCTTTTAGAAATTTTTCAAGTCCCTCTTCAAAGAAGCGAACTTTTTTGGCTTGCGGACCTTCGGCATCTTCCAAATCAGTGGGTAAACCGATGAGAATTTTTTCGACATCATATTCCTGAAAGATTTTCAAAATTTGAGCGCAATCTTTTGGGAAGGTGGTGCGTATTAGTGTCGTGATGCCCTGAGCAGTTTTGCCAAACGGATCACTGATGGCCACTCCAATCCGTTTTGTCCCCACATCAAGACAGAGAATGCGTTGCATTGGGACAGCCTAGTTTAAAAAACCAAAAATTAAAAACCAAAAATCAAAAATGCGGTATTTCTTATTTTTGGTATGTGTTTTTAATCTTTGGTTTTTTATTTTTAATTTGAGCCTTTATTATTGCCACTTGCATGGTTTTTCCAATTAGGTTACGGATCGGCCATGTCCTATCAAGTATTAGCCCGCAAATACCGACCGCAACTCTTTGGCGAAGTCGTTGGGCAGATGCACGTAACCCAAACTTTACAGAACGCGCTGGCTTCCAACCGGATCCATCATGCCTATCTTTTTACCGGTGCGCGTGGGATTGGAAAAACCACCGTGGCTCGCATTTTGGCAAAGGCGCTGAATTGTGAAAAGGGGGTCGGTGGTCAAGACCCGGCTTTGCCGGGTCGCGAAGCAAACTCGCAGAGTTTGCGGAGTATAAGTCAAGACCCGGCTTTGCCGTGTCGCGAAGCAAACTCGCAGAGTTTGCGGAGTCTAATGGAGCCATGTGATCAGTGTCCAAACTGCCTCGACATTATTCAGGGGAAATCGCTTGATGTCCATGAAATTGACGGCGCCTCCAATACCAGCGTTGAGGATGTGCGTGAAATCCGTGAGCAGGTTAAATATCTTCCCGCAAAAGGGCGTTATAAAATTTATATCATCGATGAAGTGCACATGCTTTCAACATCGGCTTTTAACGCTTTGCTCAAAACGCTCGAAGAACCTCCTCCACATGTAATTTTTATTTTCGCGACAACGGAAGTACATAAAATTCCCGCAACTATTTTGTCCCGCTGTCAACGTTATGATTTTCGCCGCATTCCGATTCCTGAACTGGTGGCCTCGCTCAAAAAATTGGCCAAACTGGAAAAGGCCGTCTTTGAAGGTCAAGGCCCGGCTTTGCCGGGCCGCGAAGCAAATCCGGAGGATTTGCGGAGTCAAGAAGACGCCTTCCATCTCATCGCGCATGAGGCTCAGGGAAGTTTGCGTGATGCGCAGAGTTTGCTGGATCAGGCGATTGCTTTTGCCGGCAGTGAAGTTCGCTACGACGATCTAAAAAAAATGTTCGGCTTTTTGGATCGCGCGCAACTTTGGGATCTTCTCAAATCAATTTTGGAAAAAGATCGTCAGGGTGCTTTGAATCGTCTCAATGAGTTTTATCAGAGTGGAAGTGACCTGAATCGTCTCGCGCAGGATATTTTGAATGCTTTTCGTAATCTTTTGCTGATCCGCTCTTTGGGAAGTGCTCCAGTGTGGCTCGATCTTCCCAAAGAAGAGCTAGCCACATTGCAAACGTTAAGCGGGTTGGGCGAGGCTTCAGAGCTTGATCAACTTTTTTCAATTGCCTATCGCGGGGCGGAAGATATTGCCCGTGCGGCTTTCCCCAAAATGGTTTTCGAGGTGTTGTTGATTCGAATGACTCAAGTGGCACAGATTGTTCCACTGAATGCTATTCTAGAACGACTGGAAAAATTACAAGGTGCACCGATGCCTGTAACTAAAACAGTGGCGGCAACGCCTGTAACGGTGCCTACAACAGCCAAATGGAGCGATTTTGAAAAATGGGTGCAAAAAGAAAAGCCGCAGTTGTCTTCTATTTTGAGCCACGGCCGAATGGTGAATCTCGAAGAAAAATCGGTAACAATCCAATTCGAAAAAGCTTCTGTTTATGGAGAAATGTTACAAGAAGAAGATCGCAAACGCCAATTGCAGGACACCTTGACAAAATTTTTTGGAAGACCACTTTCATTGCAAATTATTTTCAACGAGAAAGTCGTTTCCGCAGAGAGTGACAATTCCAAATCACAGACAAAAATTTTGCGAGAGCAAGCCCTGAAACACGAAGCCGTCCGCGAAGCAACCAACATCTTCGGTGCTGTAGTAGAAGAGATAAAAACAGATATTGATTAAAAGGTGGTTTGGTTAAATGATTCATTTTACTATGTCATTCCTGCGAAGCTTGTCCCTGCAGGCAGTAGGCAGGGAGCAGGAATCCAATAAAGATGAACAAGACTGGATCCCCGCCTTCGCGGGGATGACAAAACCGGAAATGTGAAACGGCGCAGAAATTCCAGAATTGCAAATTTTTAATCAAACAATTTCTAATATATGTCACCCGGTCCTATAGATAAATTGATTCATGCGCTTGGAAAATTGCCCGGGGTGGGGGAAAAGACTGCTACCCGCCTGACTTTTTTCCTGCTCCGAGCCCCCAAACAAGTCACCAAAGATTTAAGCGATGCCTTGCGCGAGTTGCACGATAAGGCAAGACTCTGCTCTCTCTGTAATAATGTGACCGAACAAGACCCGTGCCGTGTTTGCTCCGATCACCGCCGGAAAAAACATCAGATTTGTGTGGTGGCGGAACCTTCCGATGTGGTTGCCCTCGAAAAAACAGGGAGTTTCAGAGGAAACTATCACGTATTACATGGAGTGTTATCGCCACTTGAAGGGATAGGCCCTAACGAATTGAAAATAAAGGAATTATTAGTCCGTCTTCAAGACACCCAACCCAAAGAAATTATTCTCGCCACCAACGCCAATGTGGAAGGGGATGCGACAGCCCTCTATCTCACCAAACTTCTTAAACCACTGGGCGTTCGCCTCACTCGTCTCGCCACAGGAATTCCCGTGGGTGGCGAACTTGAATATCTGGACGCCTCCACCCTCTGCAAAGCCTTCGAAGAACGCCGCGAGGTTTAGACTATCTAGGGCGCCTCTAAAAACCCCGCTTGTCATCCTGAACCCTTCGCCATTATTGTCATTCTGAGCCCTTCGCTTTGTCATTCTGAGCCCTTCGCTTTGTCATTTTGAGCGAAGCGAAGAATCTGTTCGGGCTCAGGATAAACTCCGCGAAGAATCTGTTCGGGCTCAGGATAAACTCCGCGAAGAATCTGCTTGATAACAAAGTAGATTCGGAGCACAGCGAGGAATGACAAATTGTGGTTTTCATAGGTTTTTAGAGGTGCCCTATTTCTTTTCCTGAAACTGAATCACCACTTCGTCGGATTCGACATAACCCAATTCTTGGTGGATGAGATGTTTAAGGTAGCGGGGGTTTTCCATGTTTTTGAGGTCCTGTTCCAGTTGTTCTTTTTCTTCGGCAAGAGATTGTTTCTGTTGGGTGTAGTTTCTTTGTAAGCGAATTAGATGTTCCAAGTCCACCAGACCATTGTGTCCAAAAATCCAGAACCACAGGAAAAGTCCGGCACCGAAAATAACGAGCCAGCTTCTTAGAGGAAGAGAGCGAACAATCTGCAAAAAAAAAGGAGGGATGGTTCTGATTCTTGAAAACATTAGAACAATTCTTCCTGCGAAATATTTTTGGGTGTTATTCCAAAATGAGTGTAAGCCAATGATGTTGCAATACGTCCGCGCGGTGTGCGATTCAAGAAACCACATTGAATGAGATAAGGTTCGTACACATCTTCAAGGGTGTCTTTTTCTTCGCTCAAAGCGGAAGAGAGCGTTTCCACACCGACAGGCCCTCCCTCAAATTTTTCGATGATTGTCTTCAAAATTTTCCGGTCCATTGTATCGAAACCTCTTTCATCAACATCCAACATTTTCAAAGCGGTGCGTGTGACTGCGAGATCGATTTTATCGGAACCGCGAACTTGCGCTACATCGCGGACTCTTTTCAAAAGACGATTGGCAATGCGGGGTGTTCCGCGTGAGCGCTTTCCCAATTCCAAAGAGGCTTCTCTATCAATGGTGACGCCAAACAATTTCGCGGCCCGGCCGATGATCTGCTCCAGTTCTTCTGCGGGATAAAAATCAAGACGGACCGCAATACCAAAGCGATCGCGCAATGGAGAGGTGATGAGTCCGGTGCGTGTGGTGGCGCCTACCAATGTAAATTTGGGAAGATCAATCTGGATATTTTTTGCAGAGGGACCCTGACCGACAATGATGTCGAGACGAAAATCTTCCATCGCAGGGTAGAGAATTTCCTCCACAATGCGCGGGAGACGGTGGATTTCGTCGATAAATAAAACATCGCGCTCATTTAAATTGGTAAGAATGGCGGCAACATCACCGGGCCGCTCCAGTGCGGGTCCCGACGTGACGGTTATTTTCACGCCAAGTTCTGCGGCGATAATGTGAGAAAGACTGGTTTTGCCAAGTCCCGGCGGTCCCGAAAAAAGAACGTGATCGAGAGCTTCTTCGCGCTGTTTCGCGGCGGTGACAAAAATTTTCAATTTTTCTTTGATATCTTCCTGACCGACAAATTCAGAAAAACGTTTGGGACGCAGTGTGATTTCCAACTGATCTTCTTCAGCGAAAGGTTCTTTGTCAAAAATATTTTCTTCCATCGTCCCTTCTATTTGTAGGGGCTTGCGTCGCCCCCTCCAATGGCAAAGCCATTGGAGCCTCCCCCTCACGTTCGCTTTGCTCACTCGGTAGATTCCCGTGGGAATCTATTTTGCCAGATTTTTCAACCCCTGTTTGATCGCTTCTTTCAGAGGAACACCGGCGTTCCACTCGATTTTTTCCAGTGCCTTCTCGGCTTGCTGGGCAGTGTAGCCCAAATGGGTGAGGGCTGACAAGGCTTCATCATACGTTTCACTAGCATTTGTGCGTTTGAGGGCAGGGGTGCCCGGAATAATTTTTCCTTTGAGATCCAGAATGATTCGCTCCGCGGTTTTTTGGCCGATGCCCGGAATGGCCTTGAGCTTCATCACATCTCCATTGGCAATGGCAGTGCCGATTTCATGGGCGGAGAGTCCCGAAAGAAGAGTCAGCGCCAGTTTAGGACCGATGCCGGTGACTTTCAGTAATTGTTGGAAAAGATTTTTCTCATCAATATTTAAAAAACCAAAAAGGGTGAATTGGTCTTCGCGAATGTGGCTGTAAATATACAGAGAAATTTCGAAACCTTCCGGTGGAAGTTCATAGAAAGTGTTGAGAGAAACAAAAATTTGATAGCCGACACCGTTCACCTCAACCACAACTTGGTTGGTGGATTTTGAATGAATGACTCCTTTGAGGTGAGCGATCATATAAAAATCAAAATGCAAAAATCAAAATCTTTTAGTCTGGCTGTGACACAGGGCCACTGCCAGTGCATCGGTGGCATCTTCCTGTGCCACCTCTTTTAATTTTAAATGAAGACAGATCATTTTTTGCATTTGCTCTTTTGTTGCCTGACCAAATCCGCTAACCGCTTGCTTTACCTCTGCCGGTGAATATTCAAACACCGGAATATTTTTGCATGCCGCCGCCAGCATGGCCACTCCTCTTGCATGCCCCAGTTTCAGCGACGATCGCGCATTTTTTGCCACAAAAACATCTTCAAGTGCGATTTCTTTTGGGGAAAACTTTTCTATCAAGCGTCCAATTTCTTCGAAAAAAAATTTGAGACGCTCCGGGAGGGCCAAACCCTTTGCCGGTGCAATCAGTCCGTTATCGATATGTTTTGTGCTTCCCCCATTTTTTTCGACGAATCCGTAGCCAGTATAATAAGTTCCAGGATCGATACCAAGAATGATCATAAAAGAAATATTAAAAATGAAAAATCAAAAATTAAAAACACATACTAAAAATAAAAAGTTTTTTGTTTTTAATGTGTGTTTTTAATTTTTGATTTTTCATTTTTGGTTTTTATGAAGCCAATTTCTCCATGACATTTGTATCAATGTCAAAATTGGCGTGGACATTTTGTACATCGTCGTGGTCTTCGAGCGCTTCCATCAACCTAAGCATCGATTCAGCCTGAGACCCTTCGAGGCGGACGGTGTTTTGTGGAATCATTTGAATGGAGGCGCTCTGAGGTTTCAACCCCTTCTCTTCGCAAGCTGTTTTGATTTGATGCAATAAATTGGGAGGAGTGATGACTTCAAAAAGATCATCGGCGCTTTGTATGTCTTCCGCGCCGGCATCCAGCGCTACTTCCATCAATTTTTCTTCGCCGACCGATTTGGGAAAAACAAGAAGACCTTTTTTATGAAACATCCAGCCGACTGAACCGGCTTCTCCCATATTGCCGCCCAATTTGTTGAAGAGATGCCGGACTTCGGCAACAGTTCGATTGTGATTGTTGGTCATTACTTCGACGAGGAGCGCTGTGCCGCCGGGGCCGTAGCCTTCCAGTGTGAACTCTTTGTAGATTTCCCCTTCAAGCTCACCGCTCCCTTTTTTGATGGCGCGCGAGACGTTGTCGGTTGGCATATTGGCTTCTTTGGCTTTATCAATAGCAAGCCTAAGCCGTGGATTTCCATCTGGATCAGGGCCCCCGATCCGTGCGGCAACAGTAATTTCGCGGATGATTTTGGAGAAAATTTTACCTCTTTTGGCATCGGCGGCTCCTTTCTTTCTTTTGATGGTGGACCATTTGGAATGACCTGACATGCCGAAAGCCTAACACAAAAATTTGAACGCTGTAAACATCTTCTTAGTCATAGGTGCAATGGTGTGGGCGCATCAAGTTCTTGGGGCCGCGGTTCCCGACGGGTCGACCCGTCGGGCCCGCTTATCGCTCGGCG
>JACRBV010000130.1 GCA_016213065.1 Deltaproteobacteria bacterium | reverse complement strand
CTCTTTTTATCAAAAGCTCCGCGGTTTGTTTTCCCATCTCCCCCAACCCCACTACGAGCGCCGAAAGATTTGAAAAATCCCCAAAAACTTCACCGGCCAGCATCAACGCCACCGAAGCAATGGAGACGGGATATTTTGCAACACCTGTTTCCGTGCGCACTTGTTTGGCGTAACGAAAAGCTTGCTGGAAAACAAAATTGGTCAGGGAACTGGCAACTCCCATTTCGACTGATTGCGAATAGGCTTGTTTGACCTGTCCTAAAACTTGAGGTTCACCCACCACTAAAGAATCCAGACCACTACAAACTTTAACCAAATGACTAAAGGCCAGATCATTTTTATAAATATAACCCGGAGTGCCACCGGGTCCTTCCAATTTTAAGAATTGTCTCCAATA
Organism: Deltaproteobacteria bacterium; assembly: GCA_016213065.1. Taxonomy (NCBI): domain Bacteria; kingdom Pseudomonadati; phylum Myxococcota; class Myxococcia; species Deltaproteobacteria bacterium. The sequence continues at coordinate 4,305 of JACRBV010000130.1, read as the reverse complement.
GGAAAAAATCGATTCAAGAGAAACATCTTTCTGAAGGGTCACATATAATTCAACACGGTTGCAGGTCGGCAAAAAAACAACGCCAGAAACGCCGGCGATTTGCAAAAATCCCTGACAAAAAGCAGAAACCTGCAGGGGAGGGATATTCCAGTTCTCCCTTTCGCCAATCGCGCTCGTTTTAAAATTACAACCGATTACAAGGAGTTCCATAAAAAAGTGAGGGCCAAGCTAACAAAACCAAGGAAGGAGAGCAATAGTATTTTCCTCCCCCCAAACCATGTCCAACGCCGATTTAAAGCAAAGGCATAAAACGTCCAGCTAATCAGTGCCAGAAAGACATGAAAAACGGGTTTAAACGAAAAAGAAAAATTGCGGAGTAAAATGACCCCCGTCATCAAAACGATAGTTAAGAAGACAAATCCGAAACGAAGCCAGAACCGCGCGATTTTTTCATTCAATAACAAAGGAGGAAGTCCCAGAGACAAGAGGTTCCATTTTTTGAGTTTGAGTCCCCTCTCCTGCAGAAAAAAAGCAATCCCCAAAAGAAAGGATCCCGATATAAAAAGCATGGCCACACCAGCGCAAATAATATGAAATTTCAAAAACCATGCATGACCGCTCCACAGAACCATCCATGCACCGGTTTTTTCTGTTTGTTGCAGGGAAAGGAGAAGAAAAATAAGAGCCAACGGGAGAAAAAAAGAACCCAAGCTTTGCCACCCGGACCGCCAAACCATCCATAAATAGAGAAGAACAAGAGCACACGACTGGACGGACAGAAAATGACTCCATGAATGTTCATAAAGGAGATAGATTAAATGGAAAAAAACCCCCGCCGTTGTCGCAAACAGAGCGACGTCTTCCATCCAGAAACGTTTTCTTTTTTCCAAGGAAAGATTCAGATTAAAAACAAGCACAAGATAAAGAAAACTCGCTAAAGCATATAAAACAAGAGTTGGAAGCAGGCACCATGTGGTCATATCAAATCCAAAGAGAAAAAATTAAAATGCAAAATGACAATTTCAAATTCAAAATTTTTGAATTTTGGTTTGTCATTTTGACTTTTGCATTTTATTCGACAATGTCCGGTAAAAAAGTGATCTGCGGTTGTGCGCACGCCCCATCAATCCCCAAAAGGGAGAGATGCATAAAAGAATTGGGAAGTTTTTTATTCTGAATATAAAAGAGGGCCATTTTCTTGAGCCGGTTTATTCTGAAAAAAGGGAGCGATTCGAGAGAACTTCCAAAATCTGCCTGAGTGCGTGTCTTGACCTCAACAAAAAAATATTCTTTCCCTTTTTTGGCCACAATATCAATCTCCCCGAAACGGGTTCTAAAATTTCTTTCTAATACCCTAAAACCAATGGTTTTAAGGTATCGGGCCCCCATATCCTCCCCCATTTTTCCCACAACTTTGTTCCGGAGCTTGACATTTTCGACTCCGCAAACTCTGCGAGTTTGCTTCGCGTCCCGGCAAAGCCGGGACTTGACATTTGCACTCCATTTGCTAGACATGCCCCACTTTTAAGGAATTCATTATGGCAAAGCAATGTAAAATTTGTGGGAAAAAACCGGTTACCGGCAATAAAGTTTCCCACTCCAACCATAAAACCAAGACAAGAAATTACCCCAATCTCCAAAAGGTTCGGGCATTTTTTGAAGGTAAAATGCAACACGTCAAGGTCTGCAGTCGCTGTATTCGTTCAGGGTTCATCCAAAAAGCGGCTTAAATTTTTCTCCACCCTATCTTCGATTGCGCAAGCGTAGCTTCTGGGAAAAGACGCGATATTTTTTGGGACACCCAAAAAATTCGCTCGAGTCTCGGCAATTTTTCTTTTGATCCCGATAAGGTAAAAATTGCCTCCGACACGCTTTTCCCAGAAGCTACGCTTGTGCAATCGAACACACGGATTCCGAATTGGATTTTTTTAATTTCTTACTCGTTCTACTGAGATAATTCCTTTGACTCTTTCCAGTGATTTTAAAACGTGGCGGAGTTGTTCTACTCCGGTGATGGATAGATCGAAGGTGTTGATTGCTTTGTAATCTTCTGTGGTGCGCGCGGTGGCTTGGGCGATGTTGACGCCCTGACCGGTGATCGCCTCTGTCATTGCCTGAAGCATGCCGGGTCTGTCGGCACAGATTACCTTGATTTTTGCGATGCGCGCCATCGGAGTTTTTGATTCCCATTCCACAGACACGCGCCGGTCCGGATCCGTCGACAATAATTTGGAGCAGTCGTTCACATGCACACTCACCCCTTTTCCTCTTGTAACATAACCGGTGATGGGGTCTCCGGGCACGGGTCCGCAACAACGCCCGAAGTTGATCAACAAATCCGAAACTCCGTTGACCTTCACCTGCCCCGCGGCATGCCTTGAAACTTTTTCGACAATTTTTTCAAGGTGTGTGGGCTTTAAGTGCTCTTTGCCCTCTAATTTTTCTTTCGGCAATATTTTCGTCAAAATTTCTTCGGGCAAAATTTTTCCATAACCCAGAGAAGACAAAAGCCCGTCGGAATCGCGATATCCTAATTCCCTCGCGACATGATCCATCGTTGCCTCTTTCAAAACTTTGTTGATGGAAACCTCATATTTCTGACACGCTTTTTCCAAAAGTTCCCAACCCACCTGCTTGCTCTGAGCGTGTTCTTCCAGTTTGAGATATTGACGAACCTTGGCCTTGGCTTTGGAAGTTTTGACAAACTGAAGCCAATCGCGGTTTGGGCGCGTGTCTTTTTTTGTCAAAATTTCTATCGAGTCTCCGCTCCGCAGTTGATAACTCAACGGCACAATCTTGCTGTTGATCCTCGCCCCCACGCATGTGTTCCCCACTTCGGTGTGAACACTGTAGGCAAAATCGATGGGAGTGGAACCGCGCGGTAACTCCTTGAGTTCTCCTTTTGGAGTGAAAACGTAAACATCGTCGGCAAAAAGATCGAGTTTCACTGTATCCAAAAATTCGGCGGGGTCTTTCAGTTCGGAATGCCCTTCCAAGAGACGGCGAATCCATTTGAACTTCATTTCATCGGTGGTGTCGGAGCTTAGTTTTCCTTCTTTATATTTCCAGTGGGCCGCAACTCCGTGTTCAGCAATTTCGTGCATCTCTTTGGTGCGAATTTGGAATTCCACACGCTCTCCATGCAAACCAATCACGGTCGTGTGGAGAGATTGATAATTATTGGCTTTAGGCATGGCGATGTAATCTTTGAAGCGCCCGGGAATGGGTTTCCACAAAGAGTGAATAATCCCCAACACCTCATAACATTGCGCAAGAGAGTCCACCAAAATGCGGAAGGCAATAATATCGTAGACCTCATCGATCGGAATTTTCTGCGCCTCCATTTTGCGATGAATGCTGTAATAGTGTTTGAGACGACCGAAGACCTCGCACTGAATGCCATTTTCTTTCACCGACTTCTGCAATACCTTGATGACCTCGGCGATATATCTGTCGCGCTTTTCCTTGCGAGCACGAACCTGTTCATCGAGCATTTTAAAAATATCGGGCTTGAGATATTTCAGCGAAAGATCTTCCAGTTCTATTTTGAACGATTGAAGTCCGAGACGGTTGGCGATGGGTGCATAAATATCTTGTGTCTCTTGCGCGATATCAACCTGTTTTCCCTCGGGCATGTAGTAAAGCGTACGCATATTGTGTACGCGATCGGCGAGCTTGATCAGAATAACCCGAATATCCTGAGCCATCGCCATGATCATTTTTCTGAAATTTTCAGCCTGTTTTTCTTCCGAAGTGGTGAATTTGATTTTTCCCAATTTGGTCACTCCATCCACCAACTGCCGGACTTCGGCGCCAAAAAGTCTTTCCACCTCTTCCAACGTTACCTTCGTATCTTCCACGGTGTCGTGAAGAAGAGCGGCCACAATGGAAGCGATATCAAGCCGCATTTCTGCCAAAAGATAGGCGACAGAAAGAGGGTGAATCACATACGGCTCTCCGGAGCGCCTCATCTGACCTTCATGGGCCTTGGCTGTAAAAACGTAGGCTTTTTTGATCAGGTCGACATCGGCGTCAGGGTTATAGGAATGGACCTTCTCGAGCAAATCATCCAGTCGAAGCATATCTTAAGGTGATACTACCTAACTATCTGAAAAAATACAACTTTTTTTAAAGGACAAAGGACCATGGACTATAGATTCCCATGGGCAAGCCCGTGGCACTTTTGAAAACGCGCTTTGCGCGAGAAAAGGAAGCATTCACCCATGCGCAAGCGCATGGTACTCTGCGGGCTTGCTGGAGTGGAATCTACCGAGTGAGCAAAGCGAACGTGAGGGGGAGGCTCCG
>JACRBV010000129.1 GCA_016213065.1 Deltaproteobacteria bacterium | reverse complement strand
GCTCACTCGATAGATTCCCACGGGCTTGTCCATGGGAATCTATCTGAACAAAATTTGAATTTTCACTTTTGACAAGAGAAACAATATGATAGCCTGCAAACATCATGAAAAACCTAAACAGAATTGTAGTGCTTTTGGCTCTTTGTATTTCAGCATATTCTTGGGGACAAACCACATCCCCACCCGTTTATAACGATGATGATCAGCCCATCGATCTTGCCATTGAAAAAGCGCCTGTGGTCAAAAAGCAAACGCCAAAACCGAAACAACCCGCTGTGGCGAAGCCCGCAACAGAAACCACGACAACAGCGCCAACACCCACAACACCTGATGCCTCCCCTGCGGCAATACCCGCTCCTGTGACTCCACCGCCAGAACCACAACCACAAGCTACTGTCCCCTCTGCACAACCCGCACAGGTTTCCCCAATGACACCGACAACAACACCTACAACACCAACTCCAACACAGGCACCAACAACTCTTCCTGCCCCTGTCAGCCCACCAACGCAAACACCGCCTGTTACCTCTCCGCCTACTCAAGTCGTTTCTCCTTCACCTGCGCCAGCTCCTGTCCCAACACCTGTAACAGCACCAACCACTCCCACTTTACCTGCCACAGCACCTGCTTCAATAGTTCCTCCACCAATGAATCCTCCCGATGGCGCAGTTAAAAGAGACGCAGGGATGGATATTTCAACGTCAATGCCTGTCACATTTGATAAATACGACGACAATAATCTTTCTTTACAAGACACCGTTGATGTTTTTAAACTTTATGGTCGTAGTGGTGAAGGGATCGGCATTATTTTAATTCCAAAGAGTCCGACAATGCAGTTGTCCGTTGCTTTATTGGGAGAAAGTGGAGAACTCCTGTCTCAAACGCAAGCTCCGCAACCGGGCGCACCGCTTTCCTTCCAAACATCGCCGTTGGATCGCAACAGGATCATTTATATTCAAGTCAAAGACGCCAATTTGCCTGCCAACGCTCCGGCGACGGAACTCAAACAATATTCGCTTGAATTGAAACCGATTGCACCGCCTCCGCCACCCGTGGCGCCAGCGGCACCGGTTGTAGTCCCTCCGCCTCCTGTCGCGCCACAACAAGTCGTTGGAGGAACAACTCCCACGGCATTGCCCCCAGCAGAAACGGTAGAACCGGCTCCCAGTGCTGAAGCAACACCACCGCCGCCTCTGTCACCACCACTCAAAAAGGCGGTTAAAAAAACGAAATCAGCCTCTTCCATTTTTAGTGGAGCCACTTTTTATACCTTGTTTGCCATCGTGATTTTGGGTGGACTGGCTGTTCTTTTGGTGATTATGAAAAGAAGAAAAGTGAACAAACAGGAAGCGGAATAAAAGGAGACAGAACGGATGTTAAAGAAAACCATGCAAGAAGCACTCAACGCACATATTCAAGAGGAATTTTATTCATCCTATCTTTACCTTTCCATGTCCGCCTATTGCCACAGCATCAACCTCAAGGGATTTGCCCATTGGATGCAGGTTCAGTCGGGCGAAGAAAACAAACATGCGATGAAAATGTTTGATTTTCTCATTCAGAGAGAAGGAAAAGTCGCTCTGAAAGAGATTCAAAAACCTCCGCATGATTTCAAATCCATTTTGGATGTCATGCAAAAAGCATTGGAACATGAAAAAAAGATCACGGCTCTCATCAACAAATTATATGAGCTGTCTCTTAAAGAAAAAGATTATCCCACACAGACAATGCTACAGTGGTTTATTACAGAACAGGTTGAAGAAGAGGCGCAGGTCAGTGAGATTCTTCAAAAGGTCGAACTGGTTCACGAAAAAGGAAGCGCCATTCTTTACCTCGACAAAGAGATGAAAAAGAGAGAGGCAAAATAAAATTATTGTTTTTCTCTTTTAAGAGGCACAACACCGGCAAGCTCACCAATAACGTTTACCAATTCCGTGTTTCCCGGGATCACCACTTTTGCATTTGCCCTGAGTGAATTTTCCACGGTCTCCAATTTTTTTAATAATTGGGCATTGCCGATGAAATATTTGTCTGCCGCATCGTTAACCAATTTAATGGCCTCCGCCTCGCCCCCGGCTTGTAAAATTTTTGCCTGACGCACACCTTCGGCTTTTTTGATGGCGGCCCTTTTTTCTCCATCAGCCGTGGTCTCCGCCGCTGTGGCAAAATCAATGGCGGCAATTTTTTCATTCTCAGCCTTCACAATTTTGTTCATTGTTTCCTGCACATCTTTTGGCGGGTCAATCTCCTTCAATTCAGCGCGCACAATATCAATTCCCCAGTTAGAAGTTTCCTTTACAAGAACTTTCAATAGTTCTTCATTAATACGGCCTCTTTCACTATTGGCCGACTTCAAAGTCAGTGTACCAATAATATTTCTTAAAGTTGTTCTGGCAAGATTGACAATCTGCGAATCAACATTATTGACGTTATATTGTGAATTTTTGACACTTCCCTCATCATTTTTAATCTTAAAATATATTTGAGCATCCACTATCGCATTTAAATTGTCGTTGGTGATAATTTCTTGCGGTTGAGCCCCTACCATTTGTTCTGTCACATTAACGCGGTATATTTTATCAACAATTGGAATGATCCAATGAAACCCCGGTTGTGCAAATTTTTTGTACTTGCCCAACCGCTCAACCAAACCTCTGCGGGTTGGTCTGATAATGCGAATGCCCAACATAAAAAAAACAAAGAGCAAACTTCCTATAGTTGTCATGGTTTCTTGATCCATTTTGTTCTCCTTTGCGAGACAGACAGATCAAAACGAATAGGTTAAGTAAAGTGGAAATCATCGAACTAAAAGTACTTGTCATTTGGATCATTGCCATTTATTGAGTACAAAGCAGTTCGGGGTGTAGCTCAGCCTGGCTAGAGCACCTGCTTTGGGAGCAGGGGGCCGTAGGTTCAAATCCTATCACCCCGACAATGATTTCGATGGGTTACATGAAGTGAATTTCATAACAACCATTTCTATTCCATAATACTGCCACACTTTTTCTCGGAAGAAACCAAGCGAAGCCTGTTCCCCTCAACTCCGGGAATCACGGGCAATGTTT
>JACRBV010000128.1 GCA_016213065.1 Deltaproteobacteria bacterium | reverse complement strand
TGGGTCTTGCCGGGAAAAGTTACGAAGATCGATTCGTCGAAATGATGAAATATCATGGTGCGGATGTTGCACATGCTTTTGTGATCAATGAAACTTTGGCGCCATGGATTTCTTATTATTTGTTTCCTCTTTCTGTTGAGCTTCCTTTAGTTAATCAGCCTACACCAGAACAAATGAAAGACCTCACCAAAGAAATGGGATCCGCTGAGAATGTTCGTAAGGAAATGGAAAAGTCTGGGCTTGGGTGGCATTTGCCCGGGAACGAAGAGGAAGCACTTTGGGTTACAAGCAATCATGACCTGACTCTTGACCAAATCGATTTTCTTTATCTCATAGTTTTTGGATTCGCTGAATCGCCTGACATGATCGAGCTTTTGGAACGCAATGGTCTCATCCCAAAAAAATCTGAAGTCGATAATACCTACGCGAAACTTCTGGCGCTCATTCGACAAAATAAGTGTGTTCCCTAACCGCGAAAAAATTCCATCATTGATCCTGTCTGCAAGCTGTGTCAGAAGATGCGCCTATGCGCTATTCACAGATGCTCATCCCCACTTTAAGAGATGCCCCTTCCGATGCGGAAGTGGTGAGCCATAAGTTGATGCTGAGAGCCGGAATGATTCGCCAACTGGCTCGGGGCATTTATGATTATTTGCCTCTGGGCCTGAGGGTTTTAAGAAAAATCGAAAAAATTGTGCGGGAAGAATTGGACAGAGCAGGGTGTCAGGAAGTTTTATTGCCGGTTATTATTCCGGCGGAACTTTGGCAGGAGACAGGGCGCTGGAATTTTTACGGCAAGGAATTGTTGAGGCTCAAAGACCGTAATGAGCGCGATTTTTGTTTCGGTCCGACTCAGGAAGAAATTATCACCGATTTGGTCCGACGGGAAATCCGTTCCTATCGGGAACTTCCGAAAAATTTTTATCAGATCCATACCAAATTTCGTGATGAAATCCGCCCCCGCTTCGGTCTGATGCGGGCGAGGGAATTTATTATGAAGGATGGTTATTCTTTTCACGCCACCCAAACGAATTTGGATGAACATTACGAGCTGATGCGCCGGACCTATGTGCGCATTTTCGAGCGTTGCGGGCTGGAAACGAAGGTTGTTGAGGCCGATACGGGCGCGATTGGCGGGTCTTCTTCGCATGAGGTGGTTGTCTTGGCGGACACCGGAGAGGGTGAGATAGCCTTCTGTGACGCCTGTAATTATTCGGCAAATTTAGAAATGGCCGCGGCCCGTCAGTCATCTTCTCAAAAGAAAAATTCTGTGAAATCAAAATTCAAAGAAGTCAAAACTCCCGGTCTCAAAACAGTGGAAGAGGTGGCGAACTTTTTGAAGGTCAAACCTTCTCAAATGATCAAGACGCTGGTTTATTTGCGCGATGACGGACTTGTTGCGGCGTTGATTGCCGGTGATCTGGAAATCAACGAAGTCAAATTGAAGAATGCCTGCGGTGCTCAATTTTTGACTTTGGCGGATGCCAAAACCATTCGGGAGTTAACGGGTGCGGAAGTCGGTTTTGCGGGACCGGTGGGATTGAAAAGGAAAACATCTTTGGGGTCTGTTCAGGTTTTTGCCGATTTTTCCGTGGAAGGAATTTCAGATGGTGTTACCGGTGCGAATAAAACAGATGTTCACCTGACAGGCGTGGCCGCCGGCGTTGATTTTGAACCGGATCAATTTCTTGACTTGCGATTGGTGAAACAGGGAGATCTTTGCTATTGCTGTGACAAAGGGATTTTGCAAATCAAGCGGGGCATTGAGGTAGGGCATATTTTCAAACTGGGGACGAAGTATTCCAAGGCAATGAACGCCAATTTTCTAGATGAGTCCGGCAAGTCCCATCCTATTATCATGGGGACTTACGGTATTGGTATTGGGCGAACCGCGGCATCGGCCATCGAACAAAATCATGATGACAAGGGAATCATTTGGCCCCTTCCCATTGCGCCGTTTCAAGTTGAGGTGATTTCCCTGAATCAGGACGAACAAGTTATTCAGGCCGCCCAAAAAATTTATGACGATTTACAAAATCAAGGAATCGAAGTTTTGTATGACGACCGCGATGAAAGGGCCGGCGTGAAATTCGCAGACGCCGATTTAATCGGCATTCCCTATTTTATTGTCGTCGGAAGCCGCGGTTTGAAGGATAACAGCGTTGAACTTAAAACGCGTAAAACCGGTGCCATTGAAAAAATTCCCTTGGACCAAATCACTCTTTCCATCAATAAACTGCTTTCCCTACCCCCTTCGTAAGTGTCGGACACTTATGAGGGGGGGGCGGGGTGCAAGCCCCCCAATTTGGGTCCCCATCCCCCCTTATTATCTCTTCGACGGATAATACTCTTTAAAAAACCTTTTAATTTCAAGTGCTTTTGTATCACCCTTCAAGCCTCATCTTGGCAATCTAATTGCACTCTTGATGGGTGTGAGGAGCAAAAATTGGAGGGTTTATGAAAAGAGAAAATAACAAAAGATACGATCAATACGAAGAGTTTTTTGAAACGGACGAACAGCAATTGGCTGTGACGGTTTCGGAAGCATTGCCGAGCGAACATGCCCAAAATCCGATTCTTCAATTACAACTGACGATGGCTACCAATTCCATCAACCATGAATATGCCCGTATTGAGTTTGACGATACCGATAACAGCGAACGCCGTGAAGAATTGCTTGAATTTATGTCTCTCTGCCGTCAAAAATATTTTGAGGCGAGACAATCTTTGGAAGTTCACGATCCAAATGCACTGCAGGAATTTGAAGCCGACTTGATGCGCCAAAAAGTTGAAACACTTGGCCGATTTAATGCGTAAGTGAAAAGATTTTTGCGAAGTATAACAACCGCCCTTATCCCTAACCCTCCTTTCCTGAAGGGGAGCCGTCGAAAGACCGCTCCCCTTTCTTTTTATCGGGGGGATCGCTACCCCCCCACCTTCGGTGGGAGGGCCCCATCCCCCCGTACCCCTCTCGTTCAGACCGGCAAAGTCGGACTCCGCTCGTTTTTTTATAAGTAATATTCCCTCCAATGCCCATAAAATGGGTGCTTTGGCCTACAGCATTTCGGTTGACAAGGTCCTGTGTTGGCTTTAACAAGCCGATCAAATAACAAAAAGGACTTCAGATGTCGTGAATGGAAAAAATATGTGATGGGGTTTATGACACCTCGAAGGGGATTTGCCGAGGTGGCGATCCAGTTGTACCGGGTGCTTCCGGTGAAGCCCGCGTTGGCGTTGGGTTGGATGACATCCGTCAAAATCAGGAGAACCCTCTTACAGCCCAAGCGAGTGCATACGGTGGAGCTTCCTCTTTTGAATTAAGTGGCGCCGTGGAAGGGGGAATTTCTTTAGGCCCTCTCGATTTGCAAGCCTGCTGGCAACCATCGACAAAAGGTAATCAAAATATTTGCGGCGAATTTTCTTCGCTTCCAACTTCCTACACTGTGAGCCAGTCTGCAGGCGTTACCTATCGCATTTCACAAAAACATTTTGGGGCGCATGCCAATCTCGCATGGACCAACGCCCGCTTTGCCGATCCGAATTCTCCTTTGTCCGAAGCGAGTGCCGCCTTCAATGGTGGCGTGACGTTACACGGAAGTCCGTGGGGAAGTCGCAGTTTGGCGAGCGCAGAATATTTTTTCACATGTGATAGCAATAGCGGTTTGTGCGACGGAAAAACACAAAATCAATTTTTATTGCAAGGAGTGTCCTCTGTTCCTTTAAGTCCCAGTCAAAGACTTCTTTTGAGTGCCAATATGTTGTTGCCATTTGGGGATCAGCCCTTCACACCCGCGGCTATGCGCGCGCAGGTTCGATGGAATTCTGAAAATGTTTCGGTAGGTTTTAGTGGAACGCGGCAAACTCCCATTTTCGAAACGCTTCCCGTCAATCGCGTGAATGCGGAGGCGTCGGGGACGATGCCGCTGGGCTCACACGTTACGCTTGCCATCAAAGGAAGTGCCGGAGTCTTGACTCGGGATTATGAAGTGACTCCTTCATTGACGGTACATCCCGCCATAAAAATCAGCGGAGGTTATCGCCATACTGAACTTCTCACCGGCGGTGATTTTGAAACTTTGAATGTCTTTGCCGAAACACCCGATGATTTTCCCCTTCGCGGTTTGCGTCTTTACGCCGGACTTTCAGAATCTTATTGGAATGATCCTCTTTTTTATTCTCCTCGAAGTAGTGTGAATGCCCAATTAGGCGCTTCTTGGTGTTACACGCACTGGTGCGCGAGCGTTGTTGTCCAGCGTGATTTTCGAAACGAAGGAGATGCGTATCCCAATAGCAATCCCTTGCGTTGGAATGCGATGGTTGTTTTGGGATATCAAAACCAGCCGATTGCCAATTCTTTTCGTCCAATGTCGCTCGCTTCCCCCAGATTTTTGTTTCCGGCTTCCGCTTTTGGCGATTGGCTTTCGACAAGTCGCTGGCCAAAAAGAGGAGATAAAGGTCCGCCGGAAGCAGAACAAGGCGATTTATTTCTTGAGGCTCATACTGCTGAAGGCAAACCCGATGAAGTCCATGGAGAGATTTTCAAAAAATCTTATACCGAAGGGACCGATGCTATTTGTTACAATTGTCATGTCGATAAATCCGAAGAAGTTCCCAATCCGTGGTATCAATCGCGCCACAAGATTCGTGTGGATCAGCCCAAGGTCCAACTGCCCAGTGAAATGCTTTGCCAAAAATGTCATGACGAACTGGATCACGCGAACTATCTGAAACATTTGTTGGGCAATGCAGAGGGGAGACACCATGGCGCGGATGCTGTGGAGAATCCGCAAATTTGCGCCGGATGTCATGTGCTTCCCATCAACGACGACCAACATCATGTGATCGAAAGCAATCCGTTGCTGGTTTGCAATACCTGCCATACTAAGGTGGGACCCTTCAGTCATGCACCCGCCACATGGGCGCCTTCTCCCAAAAGCCAGTCGTGGCTTCGCGGTGTTTCAAGCGGTGGAGAACATGGAAAAACTTATTTGGAAGAAGCCAAGGCAAAAGGGGTTCGTAACGTGAGTTGCAAATCCTGTCATGCCCCAAGTTTTTGTACGAACTGCCATGCGGTGACAAATACTCACGGCACAACGGATGCGGATCAGAAGATATGGGGCACGGAAGGCGGACATCGTTACAGTGGTGTTGTGTTGGCGCAGGGAATTTCTTTCGTTAAGGCCAATCAAGAGAAGGGAAATAATTGTTGGGTTTGTCATGAGCCCCAACAAAATTGTTATGATACTTGTCATAGCGGAAAACGCAAAACAGGTTTTAGTTTTCATACGCCCGGAATGATTGACCGCCATCAGGGAGAATTAGACGCGAACCGTTTGCAATGCGGCAGTTGTCATCACGAAAAAAGGGGAGTTCCTTCTCTTTCACTCAACAATAACGCGGCAAATTGCAGAGAGTGCCATTTGGCAACGATCACGGGACGCGAACGCTCTGTGCCGCCGCATCCGGTGGGGTGGGCCAACCGACGCGCGGGCCGCTTGACTCCGCATGGAGAAGCCGTGTGTTCCAAAGGAGGCGTTGGTATCTGTATGCAATGTCATCAACAGACGCAGGATCCGGTTTTTGGCGGCCAGCAAAGTTGCGCCACAAATTTTTGTCATGATGAATCAAAGCAGGGACCGCAAGGTATTCCTGTTTGTGAGAAGGGAAAGTAATATATGCCCATACCGCCAATAGTCTGGGGATTGTTTATAGGCGGCACACTGCTGTTGGAGAAGTGTTTCTCGAAGACCAGAGAAGAGGAAAGCGCGCCCCCAAGAAACCGATGCGGTGAATGTCATCAAGATCCAAAAAATCCGACGGGCGGATGGAAAGGTTTGTTAGGTCAAGATCGTTTTGAAACTGGCAGGGTTCATGATTGGCATCTTCAACAATCCTACCAATGGACCTCTTCTGTTTTGTGCAAAGATTGTCATTTTATTCCGGAATCTTTTGCAGAGCACAAAAAGCCCAAAGTTTCTTTTTCTACAGATAGCCGTGCGGCTGAGCGCGGAGTGAATCCCGCGTATGATGCGGTAGCACAGACATGTCTTGTGGCCTGCCATGGTGCGGGTTTGGCGGGCGGAGCAGAAAGTTCTCCGCCATGGTCCACCGTTCCCCCGCAGGAACAGGGTTGCACGAATCTTTGCCACAAACTTCCACCGCCCCATTTTCAACATCTGCAAATTAAAGATTGTTACCATTGCCACACAGAAACAATGAAATCGGATGGAACTTTTGCGAACACTAGCAAACATATCGACGGGAAGGTTGAAACCGTAGCCAATATTTGCATCGCATGCCACGGCCAACCGCCCGGTGCGCCCGAAGATCCGCAACATCCCGCCCGACACGACTGCTTTAGATGTCATACAACAGTTGGTCCTGCTGGTCCCGATGGAAATCCCGTGATGACGGATCCGGATCATCATAATGATGGACAGGGAGTAAAACTTGTTCCTCCGCCGCAGATTTGCACGAGATGTCATGGATCGGATACGACAGGTCCCGCGCCTCCGCCGGACACGGATGGAAATACGGATGCTTCGAGTCGCAGTGTTGGAGCGCATCAGAGTCATTTAGATACAAATAATTCGGTGAGTTCCAATGTTGTGTGCGAATCCTGTCATCCCAAATATCAAACGATTTTTGATTCGGGGCATCGTGATGGTGCGAAGACAGTAGTTTTTAACGGCGGGATGGGGACGGCAAGCAGTGTTGCGGCGTCTTATGATCCTCAATTACAAAGCTGTGCCGTTTATTGTCACGGTGTGAGTTTGAACGTCGGAGGACGTCTAACCCTTCCTGTCTGGACAGATACAAGTGGTGCTCCCAAACATTGTGATGCTTGTCACGGTGCGCCGCCTCCTTTGCCTCACATTCAAAGTGAACATTGTGAGAGATGCCATGACGAAACAGCTGGGCCCAATCTTACTATTGCGGACAAAACCCTTCATGTGAATGGCAATGTGGATGTTAATCGAACCAAAGTTTGCATTGCATGCCACGGTCAACCGCCCAACGCGCCGCATCCCGCCCGACATGATTGTTCAAGTTGTCATCCAACGGTTGGGGCTCAGGGTTCCGACGGGAATCCCGTGATGACAGATCCCGCACATCATAATGATGGACAGGGAGTAAAATTAATTTCACCGCCGCAAATTTGTACGAAGTGCCATGGGAATGATCAGACGGGAGATCCTGCTCCGCCTTCAGACACCGATGGAAATACCGACTCTAGCGCTGTGGGTGCGCATCAAAGTCATTTGCACAATTCCGTGAGTTCCAATGTTGTGTGCAAATCTTGTCATCCTGAATATCAAACCGTTTTTGATCCCGGACATCGTGACGGAGAGGCAACGCTTGTGTTCAACGGCGGGATGGGAACAGCGAATGGCGTTGCGGCATCTTATGATCCTCAGATGCAAAGCTGTGCGGTGTATTGTCACGGTGTGAGTTTGAACGCGGGCGGAAATTTAATTCAGCCTGTTTGGACAGATGCGAGTGGCGCTCCCGAACACTGCGATGCTTGCCACGGTGTGCCGCCTCAAGGCACTCATATGAGTTCATGGACCAACTGTTCTTTTTGTCATCCAACCGCGGACAGACAACCGGACGGAACATTGAAAATTGTAAGACTCGATTTGCATATCAATGGAGTTGTTGATTCCAAATGAAGAAACAATTTTTCCATTTTTTTTGTTTTTTATTTTGCCTTTGTCTTGCGGCGTGTGGTGATTCCTCGTCCGAAATAGCGGCGGGATCGACGCCTCCGCCCGTCAACCCCGGCGGAGGCACTCCGCCGCCCGCACCTCCTCCCATTTTTCCCCATACGGCTGATTGGAAAAATCCGGAGGTTCATGGTGTTTATGTTCAGAAATCCGGTTTGCAAGTTTGCCGTCTCTGTCACGGACAAAATTTGGAAGGACAATCCGGGCCTGCTTGCAACAGTTGTCATAAAATTTTTCCACACATGGCTATATGGGAAAAGGATCACGCACTGCAAATCCGTCAGGAAAAATCAACCGCCGGTTGCGCCACAAAATGTCATGGTACCGACCTGAAGGGGGGATTGTCCGGGGTGCGTTGTGACAAATGCCACAGCGCTTATCCTCATGAAACAAATTGGCTCACAAAACACGGTACTACTCTTTGGGATACGCTCAAGCCGATGGACATCGGAAGTTTAAACATCACCCTCGGAGGGACTAAAACTTTGAGTAATTGCACGGACACTTGTCACAATTCTCCCGATTCATTTTCCAAACAGTGTTGGAGTTGCCATCAGACGAGACGACATTCGGATGGATGGACAACTGCTTC
Organism: Deltaproteobacteria bacterium; assembly: GCA_016213065.1. Lineage (NCBI taxonomy): Bacteria > Pseudomonadati > Myxococcota > Myxococcia > Deltaproteobacteria bacterium. The sequence goes on along the minus strand of JACRBV010000128.1, from coordinate 2,567 downwards.
TGGTCATGCAACAAAGTTTACAGCCCAACTTCCGTCCACCTCGAATACCAACTGTATGGTGTGTCACGGCGGTGATTATTCAGGAGATACGTCAAATACTTCTTGTAGTCAGTGTCACGATAAAAGCCATCTTTCCAATTGGCAAGAGCCGGTGCATCACGGCGCCCGCTATCAAGCGTTGGAAGCGCTAAACACCGTTAATTGTTTTTCGTGTCACGCCGCTCCCGTTTCGTTTGATAAAGATTATAATGGAGTGCCCGCAAGTACAACAATCACGCCAGTTTGCTACACATGTCATAAAGCCTATCCCCATATAGCGTATCGTTATACGGATGGAACCTCTTACCCATGGAAGGGTAATGATGGATGGGCGCACGTTTTGCTGATCATGAATAACCGGACACTATTACCGGGAGCAAACTTAAGCGATCAAACCCTTGTCAATTCGCTTCGAACCACTTGTGCTAAACCCGGCGGCTGTCACACCGGCGGAAAATTTTCCACCCCCGAGCACGGAGGCCCACAACCCGCCTGCTCCAGTGTCTGCCATATTCATTAAGAACATTAAGATATCTTTTTTATTGACATTAGATATCTCCATATTTATCTTGGAAACATGAAGAAAACACTTTTGACCCTTCCGCAGGATATTCTGAAAACAGTGCAAAAACTGAGTGCCGCTCCGACTAAATCCAAAGCCGTTATCATTGCCCTCGAAGAATATGTGCGAGACAAAAGACTCAATTGTCTTTTGGACCGTATGGGCAAAGGTTATGGACTCACCTTGAAACAGATGCTTCACGCAAGGAAGAAGGGATGAAACTTCTTCTTGTTGACTCTTCCGCGTGGATACAAACATTTTCCAAACAATCTGATCCAAAACTGACTCATCAGATATTGGGTGCCAAGAAAAACAAACGCCTTGCAACTTGTGGAATGGTTTACTTGGAGGTCTGTCGTGGTGGGCGTACCAAAAAAGAGTTTCAGGAAATCCAGGAAGAATTCTTGGCAATGCATTGGCTGATCATTGAAAATCTCCATTGGCAGTTGGCGTGCGAGATGGGATTTCAACTGATGCAAAAAGGATTTCACCCGCCCGCAACAGACCTTCTCATCGCCGCCACAGCAATTCAATATGATTGTCAGCTTTTGCACCAAGACAAACATTTTCTGCAAATCGCCAGATATTTTCCCTTGAGGCTTGTGTAATGGGCACTTCTAAAAACCACGCTTGTCATCCTGAACCCTTCGCCATCACTGTCATTCTGAGCGAAGCGAAGAATCTGCTCGTGCTCAGGGTAAACTCCGTGAAGGATCTGTTTGATAACAAAGTGGATTTGAAGCACAGCGAGGAATGACAAATTGTGGTTTTCATAGGTTTTTAGAGATGCCCTAATAGTTCTTAAGCGGATTTTACGTTGAGAAAATAGCACTTCAAATAATTTCCCTCCGGAAAGTTGGGGAGGATGGGATGATCCAGTGCGGGACCGGTTTGGCAGATTAAATCCAAATTAACGTTTGCATCTTGCGCGGCTTCGTCCAGCATTGCTTCAAAATCTTCAATGGAGAAATGATAGGAACACGAAGAGGTTATTAGAGTTCCTCTGGGTTTGAGTAATTTCATTGCGCGCAAATTAATTTCTTTGTATCCGCGAAAGCCTTGTTCGCGTTCAGCGCCCGTCTTGATAAATGCCGGAGGGTCGAGATTGATCGTGTCAAAATGTTTTCCCGCGCGATCCGCATTTTTCAAAAAATCAAAACCATCCTCTGTTTCAATCGCGATTTTGGATTCCAGTCCGTTCAATTTTGCGTTCTCCAGAATTTTTGCGCACGCTTCTTTTGAACTCTCAACACATAAAACTGATTTTGCTTTGCGGGCCATGTGGCAGGCAAACCATCCCTGATAGGAAAAAACATCGAGCACATTCCCTTCCGCCTTGTGTCCGGCAAAAAGACGATTTTCGCGTTGGTCCAAAAAAGCCCCCGTCTTTTGTCCCGTCCAAAGATCGACGAGGAATTTTAAATCCCCCTCTGTGATAATAATTTGTTTGGGGACTTCGCCGTAGACACATTCTTTTATTAGGGCAAGTTTTTCTTTGCGACGCACCGAAACATCGTTTCTTTCCAAAATTCCTTTCGGGTTTAAAAGTTTTTTCAAAATTTCAAAAATATCTGTTTTGAATTTTTCCAGACCCGCGCTCAATGTTTGCACTACGAGATAAGATTCGTATTGATCGACAATCAGGGAAGGAATTCCGTCGGCCTCGGCAAAAACAAGACGTTTCGCCGTGGAAGGAATTTCCAAATCTTTTCTTTTTTTGATGGCGGCCGCGATCTTCCCCTCAAACCAGCTTTTATCAATGGTTTCCCTGGAGCGACTCAAAACGCGGAGCGCGATTTGGGAAGCGGGGGAATAGAGTGCCTGCGCCAAAAAAGATTGATTTGGCCCAAAGACTGTGACAATGCCTGGCACATCCGTTGTTTTGGAAACGATATCCGTGGCGTAAATCCACGGATGCCCTCTCCGAGGGAGACCTCTCCGAGGGGAACCTCTCTGAAACCACTGA
>JACRBV010000127.1 GCA_016213065.1 Deltaproteobacteria bacterium | reverse complement strand
GCCTGCCAAATCCCTGAGACGCTTCCCGTTTTGGAAAATAAAACACACGAAGAAACATCACAAAGAGGGCAATGATGAGCAAAAAGCCCAACAATTGTTCTCGCGGATTCGCTTTTTCTTTGAGATCCATTATCTACCTTTTTAAGCCGGTACTGATATCACAACTGACACTAAAATTAAACAATCCATTCTCTTCTTTTGAAGAGGTCAAAACAACTTTTTCGAATTGGGGAATTTTTTCCAGTGCTGTCAAAAAAAGAGCCAAGGATTGTGGTTTTCTAGCCAGTCCGTTGAGCAGTAGCCCCTTCTTGGAGGGGCTGTCTTCCTTGTCGGCACTTTTGAAACTAACGAGCCAGACATTGGATGGAAGAGAAGCGGAGATTCCCTGAAAAAGTTGGGACCATGAGGGTTCTTTTTTGAGAAGGGTATGAACGGTGATGAAAGCCTGATTTCCCTGAATGATCTCTTCCTGTTGCAGGAGCGCCTCGCGTTGTTGCTTTAGTTTTGTAATATCGGCGGAGAGATGCGAGACATTGCTTTTAGCCCGAATTGATCCGAACAGAGCGGCCAAAAACAAAAGAAGACAGATTGCAAAGGCAACACCAAAGCTCATCAGCAAGGTGCCATAAGTAACTTGAAGACTTTCTTCTTCGATAAAATTAATTCGATGTATCATTTGTTTTTACGGTTTTAAAAAAGCCAAACCGAGAGCTGGTCCGAAAAGATATGGTTTTTCCAGACCCAGCTTAAATCCTTTTGTTCCTTCCAACCCCGCCAATGGGTTCAACACCTCCGTAAAAATGCCCAAATTTTTTGTCAGAAAATCGGGCAGTTTTTCAATGCCGGCTCCTCCCCCCGCCAAAAATATTTTTTTGATTTTTTCGACCTGATAGGCAATGGAAAAAGCATCAACGGCATGCTGAATTTCAACCGCAAGTTTTGTGGCGTAGTCTTCAGACGTTTCTCCCATCTGTTCCAGCGCAACACCGGAAAGGAAACGCACAAAATGGAGTTTCCCGTTTCCGATAGCCAAAAAATAGGCGCGTTTTCTGCCCACATCCACGCAGGCGGTCCATTCATGTTCGGCGGAAGGGCAGGTTTTTTCAACCGCGAAGGCCAGTGAGACGGGAGTCGGTTCCAGAAAAAAAGGTTTCAAACCGGCTTTCTGTAAAAGAATTGTCTGATGTTGAATGGCGCTTCTTTTGATGGCGTAACCCAGAAGTGTCAGACGCACCATTTCGGGCGTGGTTGTTTCCTCCAAAAGAGAATAACGGACGAGGTAATCATCCATCGAGCCTTCGGCGATATCACGCATTTGCCAGCGCACAGCTTCCTGCAGATCATCAGGCGGCATGCGCGGCAGTTCCAGTCTGCGAATGGCCAGCCCCTCTTCCTGAAACGAAACGGCAGTGGGGGTTCCCGTTAAACCCTTTTTCAAAACATAATCTTTGAGTACTGCGGAGGCTTCTTTTTCATCGGAGGGGAGGGGAAGATAATCGAGATAACAAATTTTGCGATGGCCGGAACTCAGCGTTTGGAGTTTGAGCCATTTCAAATCTTCGAGGCCCCAGTCAAGGCCGATGGTGTCCTGTCTTTGAAATTTTTTTAAAAAAGGGATCGGTATCATTGGATTTTAAACCGCGTGATTTTTTCTTCGATCTTTTTTCTGAATCCCTCTTCCAAATTAGGAGAAAGTTGTAGAAAAGTTTTGTATTGATCCGCGGCTTCTTTAAGACTTCCTTCCTGCTCCAAAACGAGGGCGAGATTGAAATGAGGGTCCGCATAATTTGGGGCGAGGCTGATTGCTTTTTGAAATTCCGATTTGGCCGATGTACGAACCCCGTCTTCCAACAGAAGCACACCCAAATTATTGGATGCCTCCGGATATTCCTTCCTTAAAGCTAATGCCTGATGATAAGCCTGATACGCTTCTTCTTTTTTCCCCATTTTTTTAAGGACAAATCCCAGATTGTTGTAGACTTCGGAGTCCGTTGGTAAAAGCAATGTGAGTTTTTGCCAAATTATTTGCGCTTCTTCCAGTTTGTTGTCGTGGGCCAAGGTTGTCGCTTTTTCTTTGAGAAAGTTTGGATCAGAAGAGTCTCCTTTTTTTCCTTCTGCGGTAATGGGAGTGGGTGCGGTTTGCGCGGTCACAGAAGATTTTTTAAAAAAACGGAGGTAAGCAAGAAACCCCGCACTGATTAGAAGTAGCGCAAGGAGAATCAGAATTCTCTTTTGAGCATTCGCGCGGTTTTCCTGAAGTATCGGATTCGGAAGTTTCAACGGTGCATCGGGATTTTTTTGTTGGTCTTTTTCTGCTTTTTTCAGCGCGTCAAATATGAGCGACATAGGGAATATCTCCTTTAATCTCGGAAAAGGCCTCACTCACAATCGATTTTGTGATGATGCGGGAATTTTTCAAATAGGCGGTGACAAGACTAAAATCGCAGAGAGTGTTGATGAGACGGGGTACCCCTTTTGAAAAATTGTGAACAAACTGTACCGCCGATTTTTCAAACGCGACGGAAGATTTCGGCCCTGCTTTTTGAATGCGGAAAGTGATATAGCGTTCGGTTTGATCCAAGTCGAGAGGGGTCAGTTTGCAATGCATTTGGATGCGTTGTCGCAACTGCCGGAGGTCCGTACGAGCCAGTTTTTCTTCGAGCTCCGATTGTCCCACAAGAATGATTTGAAGAAGTTTGGTAGTCTCTGTTTCGAGATTTGATAAAAGTCTTGTCATTTCAAGGGCTTCCAGAGACAGATTTTGGGCTTCGTCGATAATAACGAGCGCATTTCTTCCCTGATCGGCGCATTCCAAAACAAATTGATTTAAACAGTCGATCTGTTCCTTGAAGGAATTCCGTTTCAATTCTCTTCCAAAATCCCGATTGATTGTTTTGAGAAGTTCGAGGCGTGAGAGTTGCGGGTTGAGAATCAAACTGGTTGCGACAGAATGGTTGATCTCGTTAAGAAGTGCCCGAATGCTGACTGTTTTTCCGGTGCCCACCTCTCCGGTAAGCAAAAGAAAACCTTTTCGCTCATGAATGCCGTAGCGAAGAATCTGCAAAACCCCTTCATGAACCGGAGAAAGAAAAAGATAGCGAGTATCGGGGGTGACGTTGAACGGTTTTTCTTCAAATCCAAAAAATTCGCGATACATGGGAGGACCATAGCATGGAGAAATGGGACAATCAATCTTCCAATGGTCCAAAGGTGGTAGTTTTGGTGCTGTTGTCCGTGAAAGTCCACGTCATCGTCACTGTTTTTTCTTCCATCTCACTGTTCCATTCAATCCGGTTGATGACGTTGTTGTTTCCCGTGGTTGCCGTGAAGTCCGCGGTGTCCAGAAGAGTCCCCGAAGGGCTTCCTGACGGGTTGTCGTAAACCGTGCTGGATTCAATTTTGATTTTTTTCAGTTTCTCGCCGCCGTTGGTAACCCAATCAAACTGCATTTTGTCGATGGTGATCGAAACCAGACAAATTTTGCGAAAGGTGATTTGGGAAACGGATTTTTCATGGTCTTGCATGTTGTAGTTGCTCGTATCGATAACGGTGCAGTCGGCCTGTGTGGGGCTGTCAACTCTGTAAACACGCACCGCGTTTCCCACAGTTCCCGTGACGGTAAGAGTTCTCCCGGATTGGCCGATCGTGAAAGAGCCGTTTCCAAAATTGATGCCCGGGGGGTTGACAACGGGACTGGCCGCTTCATAGATTTTGCGAACTCCGTATTCAATACCGGCCTGCGTGACATAAAATGCCTGAGTGGAAGTGAGATGATTCGTTCGCCCTTCCGAACCGCCGGCCACCAGATAGGCAATCACGACGCCCATGGCCACAAGGCTTAGGAGCGTAAACAAAGCGGCCAGAGTTGAGATCCCTTTTTTGCTATCTGAAATTTTCATACATGTAGTTTCGAATAAATATGTCTGTTCTTAAATTTAATGGCGTTGTTTGGTTTGGCGGAAGTGTTGATAATTGAATGCGGACACGGCGAACCTGATTTCCCGCCGTGGTTGTTGCGCCCGTATCCTTGAATCCGGTGAAGGTAACTGCCGTAACATTGTTTAGAAGCGGGTCTGTGCTGCGATAAAGTGTTCCGTTCGCAAAGTTAAAGTTGGTGGTGTTGCTGTCGGAGTCAACATAAGTGATTCTGTCCGACTGGATATTCTGAATATTGGTGGGGTTCGTATCTCCAACCAGAGTCAATTCGCGAATCATGCGCTCCATGGCGTAGCGGGTTGTTTGCAGATTGTTGCTCCTGTTGAGGATATGGGAATAGGAATCAAGTCCCTGTCGGAGGACAATACTACTGACGGCAAAAAGAATTCCAATGACCACAATGGTCAATATGACTTCAACAAGTGTAAATCCTTTTTGGCGCATCAGAATTCTCCCCATTGTGTCAGTAGCGTATCGAAAGTAATTGTAGGACCTCCGGTGATGGAGACGCCCACCGTTACTCTCTTATATCCGGTTCCGCTTTGAGGTGTTATCAGATCCGTGCTCCTCACCTCTTGAATGGTAATCGTACGGGTATAAGCGGGATAGCCCTCCGCAGTCAGATTTTCCGTAGCCGGATAATTGGCTGTAACAATGTAAGGGTAGAGTTTGTATTTTTTATCGTGAACAATCTGCTCCAGCTTTTCCTCTGCCAACAATGTGGCGATGAGAGTCTGTTCCATTTCATCTGAGTTTGCGATATTGCGCTGGTAGAGAGTTAATACACCCACAATGCCACCGGCCAAAATGGTCAGTGTCAGAATTGCCTCAATCAATGTAAATCCTCTTTGTTTCATAAAGATCATTGTCTCTTATTGTCTCTGCACCAAACCGGTATTGTTGGTAATCAGCAAATTGGCGGTTGTGGTGCCGTCCGTGATGTTGACTGTTTGGCCTCCCCCCAAAACCGGTTTCCCGATTGTGTTAAATTCCACCTGAAGATTGTTCAAAATGTTTACGTTCTTAAAATTATCGGAGAAGGTGTAGACGAACGCCTGTTTGGTGAGAGGGTTTGTAACGGGTGTCGCAGTACTTCCCTTATAAATAGTATAACTTCCGCTTGCGACAAAGTTGATACCACAGTTTGTGCTGGTTGTTTGAGCAAGTTCTTGTGTGTAGTGAATATCTTCCGTTACTTTGCTAACAGCTGTTTCCAGATTGAAACGTTGAAAGCTGTCTTTGGGAATGAGGGTCACGACGAAGAGGCCAAGCACGAGCATTACAATAACAATCTCAATGTAAGTAAAGCCTCTGATACAAACCGCCTCCTTTCAAAAAATCAAATACCTGCGCATCTCTACAATAAGAAAGAAGCTGTCATCCTGAGCGAAGTGAAGGATCTCCTTTGCATCAACTTGAGATCCCTCGCCTGCGGCTCAGAATGACAGGCTATCCGTCGATTACTACGCTCTGTCGTAAACTTATGGAGCGGTCGGACTCGTAAAGGCGCCGGTAGCTGGGGTATACGTGTACGTGTAAGTTGTGGTGCCATCATCGTAGATATATATCGTTGTACTTGCACCTTTTGTCCAGTTCCCGTCGGCAATGCCCTGACTCAAGACGTTGTTGTAAAACAAATTGCCGGCCCCTGCCGTTGATGTCGCCGCGGCCGCGTCCAGCAATGCGGGATAATTTCCCGGAGCGCCATTCACGACCAAGTCGTTTGCTCTATAAAGAGCAATTCCTGACCGAACCGCACCCACAACTCCATCTCGCGAAGCTTGCCTTGCCTGCGTGCTCACGTTGATAAACGAAGGCAATGCCGCAATCGCCAGAATCCCCAAGATGGAAATCACGAGGACCAATTCGATCAGCGTAAAACCTTTTTGCTTCTTTAACATATTCTCCCCCCTTTTTAGTTTCAGATTATTTGCTCCGTAAATGATTTTAAGTCTTTGTGAAAGTTCTGTCTAGAACTAAGCTTTACCCACCTTAAGAATGCATGACTGCGCCGGATAAATTCCAGATGGGTAAAAAGATAGCCAGCGCGAAAAGGGCCACCATGCCGAAAATAAGGACAAGGAGTAGTGGTTCCAGCAATGTTGTGAGGTTTTTAATCATGTGGTGGATTTCGATATCGTAATGTTCTCCGAGGCTGTGAAGCATGTCATCCAGCGATCCTGTTTTTTCCCCGATGGCCGTTGCCTCAATGAGCATGGGTGTAAACGAAGTAGCGCCTCTCATTGATTCGGAAATGCTTTGTCCCTTTTCGATTTGTGCCCGGATAAGACGCATGTCTTTGGCCATCACTTCGTTGTCAATTACCTTCTCAACCAATCCCAGACTTTTGGTAATGGAAAGACCGCTTTGATAAAGGGCGGCCAGAATATAGGCGAAACGGCTATTGGCTATTTTTTGGCTGAGACTGCCAAAGACAGGCATATTCCATCGAAATTTGTCGATCCGGAATTTTCCGCGCGGAGTTTGGTAATAGCGGTGCAGGGTGAGATAGATGCCGATTCCTATCAGCGCGACAATCCAACCATAGTAGCGAAGAATATGACTCATGCCCAGAAGGATGCGGGTCGGGAGTGGAAGCGTCGCCTTATAGTGGGCATAAAATTTTGCAAATTCAGGAATGACCCAAACCAGCATGACCGAAATGGCGATGGTTAAGACGAAGATCACTATTTTGGGATAAAGCATGGCCGATTTGACTCCCGCCCTGATTTCAACTTCCTTTTGAAGCAGTTCCGCCAAATTTTTCAAAACCATTTCCAAAATTCCCGCTTCTTCGCCTGCCTGCAACATGCTGATGTAGAGGTCATTAAAAATTTTTGGGTGTTTGGCAAAGGCTTTGGCCAGTGTGGAGCCTTGAGAAATATCGGTTTGAATTCGTTGCAGAGTTTCCTGCAATGTTTTATTTTTTGTTTGTCTCGAGAGCGTGCCCAGAAGAGATTCCATGCTCATGCCGGCCTTGAAGAGCGTGTAGAATTGGCGTGTCATCAAAACAATTTCTTCATCTTTTACTTTTTTGAGAAAATGGAATTGCGGGATCCACTCGCTTTTTCTTTGAACCAGTTTAACCGAGAGTGGAATTAATCCCTGCTCTGACAGAACCCCTTTGATAATTTCCGAGGCCAGACCTTCCAGATAACCGGTAACAAGGATTCCTCTTTGATCGCGGGCGCGGTAGGCAAACAACGGCATCAATCCTCCTGTGTTACACGCAATACCTCTTCTAATGTGGTGATTCCTTGTTCCACCTTGCTGAAACCATCCTTGCGCATGTCAACAAAACCCATGGCCCGCAATTGCTTTTCAATTTCCGTATCGTTGGCGCGATTGTAAATCAATTGGCGGATGCTGTCATCAACAGGAGCCATTTCAAAAATTCCGATGCGTCCGCTGTACCCCGAGAGATGGCAATTTTTGCAACCCTTCCCGCGGAAGGCTTTCTTGACGAGTTTTGCGTAGGGTCCCAGTTTTGATGTGTCAATCTGAATCGGTTCGCGGCATTCCTTGCAAATTTTTCGCACAAGTCTTTGGGCCAAAACTCCTTGCAGGGCTGTGCTGAGCAGAAAGGGTTCGACTCCCAAATCCAGCAGGCGTGAAATCGCACCGGCGGCGGTGTTGGTATGCAGGGTTGATAAAACAAGATGTCCCGTGATGGCGGCTCGCACGGCAATGCTTGCTGTTTCAGCATCCCGGATTTCTCCAATCATGATGACATCGGGATCTTGCCTCAACACAGAACGCAGAATACTCGCAAAAGTCAGGCCCGCTTTTGGGTTGACGGAAATTTGCGCGATGCCTTCAATCTCACTTTCAATCGGGTCTTCAATCGAGATGATGTTGCTTTCGGGAGAATTGATGCGGGCCAAGGCGGCGTAGAGCGTTGCGGATTTTCCGGCTCCGGTGGGTCCGGTGGCCAAAAAGATGCCATGACTTTTGTTGATGATGTCGGAGAACAGTTTGCGTTGTTCCGTGGAAAATCCCAAATCATCAATATCACGAAGCGATTCTTTCGATAGAAGTCTAAGCACAACTTTCTCTCCATATTGCGTGGGGCAGGTGGAGATACGCAAATCCAACGTGCGTCCCACAAGTCGCATGCGCACTCTTCCATCCTGCGGAACTCTGTGTTCCGCAATATCGAGCCCCGCCATGATTTTAATGCGGGAGACCACAGCCAGATGCATGTTTTTAGAAAGCAAACTTTTTTCCATGAGAATGCCGTCAATGCGATAACGAATGCGGCTCTTGTCTTTGAAAGGTTCCACGTGAATGTCACTGGCTCTTTCACTCCACGCCTTGCTGATAAGTTCATTGACAACGGAAATGACTTTGGGACCCGAAGCGATCTCCTGAATTTTTTTGTATTCCATTTCTCCCAAACCGGTGCCTTCCGTAATCGTTTCAATAATGGCGCTGTGTTTGGATTCGTCTCCGTCGTGTTCGGTGACATAGGCGCTTTCAATCGCCTGCTGTATTTCACGGGGGCTCGCGAGAAAGGGAACAACCTCTTCATGGAATGACATTTTGAGATCATCCAGTGCAAAAGTATTGAGTGGATTGGCCATGGCCACTTCTATTTTGTTGTTGTTGCGTTGGAGTGGAATCACCATGTGGCGTTTGGCAACCGTGGGTGAAATTTCCCTCAAAATTTGCGGATCGAATTTTTTATCTTTGAGAGAGATGAAAGGAATTTTGAGATGTCTGCTCAAAAATTCCAACAATTGTGTTTCATTGATAAATCCTTTTTTGATGAGAATGTTTCCAAGGTCTTCCCCCAAATTCTCCTGACTGACCTTCGCAACGGCCAACTGTTCCTTGCTGACCAATCCTTCATGGATCAAATCCTTGGAAAAATGACTGATGGAAGGAAGGGGTAAAGACACGGGATCATTTTATAATAAGCAAACATTGTTTGCACCACTTCTGCTACACATGCATTACAACCGATACACTTTGCGACACACATCCACTTTCACTTTTTCATCCAACCGTATGATTTTTAACACGATATGACTTTTCTCGCACATGGCATGAAGATTGCTTTGATAAATTTAAAAAAATCAAAAAATTATAAACTTTTTTTTACTTCGATAATCCTATTGAGGGTGGAATTTCAACCTACAAAGTAAAAACGGAAGAAGACATCAAACACACATTAAATAACCATTTACAGGTTGTTTTATTTTTATATAAAGTCCGGTGCGTGAAAATAGTGGCGTTGACATTATTTCTGTTTTTTCTGGTTTCAGACCGTGCTCTTGCTTTTTCCGCTCCCCAGTCTTTACAAATACAACCGGCTGTTTCTTTGCCTCGCGCGATTCATCATGGATTGCTTCTGACGTTCGATCCCATTGTCACGCCAAGTTTGATTTCTTTCAAAGCGGAAGTCAGTCCAGACAACGGGACCACCTGGTTTTTATTTCAGGATTCCATTCGTCCTTATGACAATCGTTCCATTATTCTTCCCTATCGAAGCGCGCATTATGGTTTTGCAACCGGAAAAAATTATCGCATTCGGCTTTGTGCCAATTATGGTTCGGAAATACAATGCAGTATCTCTAGCACATTCCGGTTGCCTTCCCTATCTTCCCAAGATTCTCTTGATGAAGACGATGATATTTTGACGAACATTCAGGAATATAATTATGGAACAGATCCCAGAAATCCCGATAGTGACAACGACCAGATGGCTGACCCGTTTGAAGTGGCCAGAAATCTGGACCCCAATTTATCACAAATGCCCACTTTGTCTGTTGATGTGACGTCTCTTAATTTTGGAGCGGGCGATGCGTATGGAACTCAACCGGGACAACATAAACTTTTTACAATTACAAATCGCGGCAGAAGAGTTTTGCGCATTTCGAACGGTCTTTGGTCCGGCAATAATCCAACCCAGTTTCGTCACTTTAATAAAATGCTGGAAGTAGTGGAGGTACCTCCAAATCAGAGTCGCACCATTGCGGTCGATTTTTTGCCACAAGCAATGGGCCCTGCGAATGCAAAACTCGATATTTTGTCGGATGACATTGCCCATTTTCCATCTTCCATTTCTGCAAGTGGGGTTGGGGTCGGGATGGCCCACTTAAAAGTGGAAAGCGATCCACACCTGAACTTTTCATCGACGGTAGTTGGGGCAGACAGTTCCCCAAAAACGATTGTTGTTTCCAATCCGGACAGCGATCGCAGGCTAACCGTTTCAGCTTTTACACGACAGACACTCAATTTTCTTGTGCTCCCCGGTCGATTTATCCTTCCCCCGGGAAAAAGTCGGACGGTGCAGGTGATTTTTTCTCCCGAATGGACCGGAAGCTATGAGGGATTGTTGGAAGTGCGCGGTGGGAATGCGGCCGACCAAAATCTTTTTCAGGTTCCCCTGCTGGCAGAGGCCTTAGGAGCTCCTTCCAAGATGCGTCTTGCCGCAACGGCCATTAATTTTAGCACGGAAAATATCGGGACAGAAAGTAAACGGGAGTTAGTGATTTTTAATGATGGGAGTGGTGCACTTTTTATCAAAAAGATCGACTTTGGAAGTGATGGGAGCAGTAGTACAGATGGTTTTTCACTTTCTTCCGATCATCTTATCATTCCACCGAATGGATCAAATCGCATCACGATTTTCTTTAAACCGACTGTTGCAAAAAATTATGCATCGCAACTTTGCTTTGTGACGAATGATTCTACGCAGGTCTCTTCTTTGCGGGCCTGTTCGGTCGTCCGTAGTGTTGGTCCGGGAGTTGTTTTTCCCAATGCGTCACATGGAATTATTTTGAGCGGGGTGGGACAATGAAAAAACTTTTATTTATCATTCTGGTGTTGTCGCCACAAATGGCAAAGGCAGATTGGCCGCCAATGTGTCCCACAGCCAATTGTGTGGAAAGATTGGTAACGGTTGACAATGACGACTTCGATGGTTCCCTTCGCGATGTGATCAAGCATGCCTGTCAGGATACTGGTGACGACGCCATTCAGTTTGGATTTTCAACAACGATTTCATTGAAGAGCCCTATTGTCATTTCCGCTGGTTGCAACGGAAAGATTTTTATTTTTGGAAGGGGTGGTGGGCGCAATGCACTTTCCGGAAAAAATATTCCCATGCAGGTAAGCGACACGCAAAACTGCCTCCTGCGCGTGGAAAGTTCGGGCAACACACTTTCGCGTCTGAACATCGTTAATTATGCCAATCCGAATCGGGATGAAAGAATTGCCAAATCGGCAATAGCTATTTGTCTTTTTGGAAATGGCAACACGGTTACCGATTCGACTTTTGGCGTACTGGATGCCGGGAATTTGGCCGAGGGAAATGACGTCGGTCTTTTTGTCGGCAGTGATCAAAACACGATTACCAACAATCACTTCAGCCAAAACAAACTGGACGGCGTTCAGGTGACGGGGAACCGCAATACCCTTCTTGGAAATTTTTTGGGAATCCCTTTGGAAAACTGTGATTATCAGACGGAGCAACAGGCATTAACCCGTGAATCAGACGGAAAAAAGGAATCCGGCCTCACTGCATTGCCTTCCACCGAGCCTTCCGTCGTTCCTTCCGCTTCGCCCGACGCGGCACCCTCTTCGTCACCGGCATCGGTTCCAATTGGAGGTTGTCAACTGATCCTCCCCAAGGCCGCTATGGCGGACAGCCCTTGTCCCAAGGTCAGCAACTGGCGATTTGGCATTCATCTTTTTGGAGATGCACATGATAATGTGATTGGTTCTCTGAATTCCAAGGAACGAAACACCATTCAGTATCAGGGCAAATCGGGAATTCGGCTTTCCGGATCGTCAAACAGCATTCACAATCTTTTGTCTCCCAATATTTTCAATCTCAACAAGGAATTGGGGATTGATCTGGGACCGGATGGTGTGACCGAGAACGATTTCGGCGATACTGATGAAGGTCCCAACACATTGTTAAACAGTCCTGAGTTGTCATTGGTGCAAGTCCGCAACCGTTATTCCAAACCGGCCGACTGGCGTATCGTTCTATACGGAAAAGGCCAAGGTGGAACGTTTGTCGATCTCTACATCGCTGATTCCGGAGAAACGGATGGACTTGCCGACGGTCTTTCATTTTTGCAACGGATTTCGATTTCATCCGATGAAGAAAATTTTTCCGTCGAGTTGAAAGAACCCGTGACGTTAGGCACGCCGCTTGTGGCCGTGGCTGTCGATCCAAGCCAGAACACGAGTGAATTTTCTCCCAAGCTTCTTGTGGAACTGGACTCGGATATGGATGGACTACCTGACCGCATTGAAGATGCAAATCACAATGGAATTGTGGATCCGGGCGAGAGTGATCCTTTCAATGCCGATACGGATGGAGATGGCCTTCCCGATGGTCTTGAAGATCCCAATCACAATGGTAAGCGCGATGCAAACGAGACAGCGGCCTATCTTGCCGACACCGATGGTGACGGAATCGAAGACTTTGTCGAAACACATGGAGAGGGACGATACAACCCTGAAAAGGAAGACACGAATCCACTTCTGCCCGACACAGATTGCGACGGTTTGCTCGATGGAGAAGAAGATACCAATCACAACGGTATTATCGAATTAAGTTTGGGTGAAACATTTCCCCAGATTGCCGATAGCGATGGAGATGGTGTTTCCGACGGGCCTTTGGAACATTGTTTGAAAGAGGTTCCCGTGGACAATTGTTCCCTTATTCCAAACCTCGATCAAACAGACACGGATAGAGATGGAATAGGAGACGCGTGTGATTGGAATTAGGAGAATGAAGTCAAGACCCGGCTTTGCCGGGTCGCGAAGCAAACTCGGAGAGTTTGCGGAGTACAAATAATATGCCGATACCCTTGATTTATTTGGTTGGACTTGGATTGACGCTGGCGGCATGTGCCAACAAAAAGCCCGAAGAAAAAAATGAATGTTGGGAAGATACGCCTGAAGGAAGAAAACCGTGCAAACGGGAAGCTATTCCGGGTCCAAACCCTCCTATGGATACTGACGGCGACGGTGTTCCCGACGACAGAGATCAATGTCCCAACGAAGCTCACATCGGCTCGTCAGACGGCTGTGCCCCGAAAATTGCTGTGATTGATCCCGAAAATCCGTCTCTTTTTTGTGACGGCGATAATGACGGTGATGGGATAAAAAATTGCGAAGATCAGTGTCCTGACATTGCAGGTATCGCGGAAGCCAAGGGATGTACCGATCTATCCTATCCTTTAAACAAAGATTATTTTCATCTTGTGGCAGAACAATCTTCTGCTTTTCAACAAATAGATACCTCTCGCCCTTGCACTCATTTTTATCCTTTAACAAATCACACGGGAACTCTTTTGTGGTCGAACGGACACAGTCTCAAAGTGCGCACAACAACACAGGCAACGGATACGGTGATTCTTTCAGTCTCGCAGTTGGAACCCGATATCGATTTGTGTCCGTTGCGCAAAGCAGTTGCCATCGATAGTCGGGGAAGAAATGTGGTGTTGTGGCAGCAGGGCTCTGCAGGTGAATTGTCTACGCTTTTCTTTCAGCGCTTTGAAGCAAATGGAACTCCCATCGGAGATAAAATCACCGTTGATTCTTTTCCAATGCCCAATTTGGGACCGAGAGGGGATGTCAAGATTGCAAGTCTTGCCATCAAACAAAATGATGATGCCGTTGTTGCTTGGGTCAATCGGGATAAGGTGATGTTGCGTGAGTTTCCGGTTACCGGAGCGGATAGGCCAAACCAGTTGGTTAATGTTCGTTCCATTTACAATCCGCGCAGTGTCAATCCCGATATTGCTCTGGATTCTTATGGAAACATGGCAGTGGTTTGGCAGGAAGGGACCGATGAGACCGGTAAAATTGGAAATGCCATTTATGAAGCAAACCGTACCGATCCCAACAGTCGATTTGTCGGATCGATTTCTTCACAGGGAGAAAATCCTTCCGTGGCTATTGCCGGAGGATTGATTGCCTACAGCTGGGAAGAACAAGGGATTCGTTTTCAAATGCAGGAAAAAAGTGCAACTCTTTATTATGTTGATAAATGGAGCGCGCCCTTGACCATCGAAGACAGCACCACAGCACTTCATCCTTCTGTAGTGTTGGACCTTTCCGGACGATTGACCCTAAGTTGGCTCAATGTACGAGCAGATTCCAATGCCTATCAATTGGAGCTCAAAGATTTTGCAAACTATCAATGGGTTGCCGTGCAATCCCCCGTTTCTTCTCTGACGATTGATGGAGCAGTGGCGGCAGGTTGGGCTCCCTTGATTTCGACACGAGGCCTGCAGTCGTCGCTGGCTCTTTTTTATCCCAGTCCGGATACGGCAACATGGCAAATCCCCTTTTTCGACTGGATGGGAAGTCAATCTCCCGTGCCGGGACCGGCACTCGAATTGGAACCCACTTTGATTACGATCGGTTCGGGTCCTGCTGTTTTGAATTGGCGTAATGTTGGTTCAGAGCTACTTACATTTACTTGGAGTCTGAGTGGCGGATTTTTTATTCAGCGTGACACGGCACGCTTGTCTCAAGGAAATGAAACGCTGGAATCCGCCACGGGTAAAGCCAACATGATGGTAAGTGACGGTACATCCTACACGGGCAATCTCACCTTGCGAACAAATGACCCGGCACATTCTGTTGTGACCGTTACTATTCAGAGAGGACGTTAATATGGGAAATGCTAACACCCTGCAACCAACCAGTACGGTGCTTTGGCAAGCACAGTATGATCTGTCACGTTCGGAACTTATGCTTTCCGATGAAAACGGAGAGCAATTCACCTATTACACTCATGGTATCCACGCACGCAAAGTTTATCCTCATGAAAATTGGAGATCATTTTATTTGGGTGCCGGTACCCATTTTTCCCATGCGGATCACGGTGCCTTGGGTTCATTTCGCGCCTTGGCCAACTTGGAGGGTGGTGTTCGTCTCTTTATTCCTCTACCCGTGTTAAGAATGTTCACACTTGAAGCGGGGGTTGCGGCGGGTCTCGGGTGGTCGGAACTTAATTTCGGTGGAGGAGATATTCCTCAAGGAGGATTGGATGCCCGCATGGGAGGAATGGCCATGCTTTCTTTTGAACGCGAAGGATATCGACTCGGTTTGCAAGTATTTAAGGGCGGATCGCCCGTCAGAGACTATTGGGAGCAGGGTTTGGGAGTTGCTTTTTCGGTGCCGCTTGGAAGTATTGTGGAGGCACCCCCACCCCCATGTCCTCCAAAAGACGAGTGCATGGAAGGATTGGCGGGATTGGAGAA
Source organism: Deltaproteobacteria bacterium (assembly GCA_016213065.1). Taxonomy (NCBI): domain Bacteria; kingdom Pseudomonadati; phylum Myxococcota; class Myxococcia; species Deltaproteobacteria bacterium. The sequence goes on along the minus strand of JACRBV010000127.1, from coordinate 5,499 downwards.
AAAAGTTGGAAATGCGTTGGCGAGTTACAATGCCGTTGTCGGTGAAGGCAATACTCTCAACGCGGAGGTCGAAAATCTAAAAAAAAGAAATGCACAACTTCGCCAGCAACAATGGACAAGGAAAATATCACAGGAATCTAAAGGCTATAGTTGTCCAAAGATATCGCCTGAAGAACATCCTCAATTAGTTCCATGGCCTAAACAGCTACCTGTCCTCCCCGTTTTTGACAATTGCGCAAGCTACACGGCCAAGCTGAAACAATATCTGGAAGATATCCGCGCATGGGTAAAAACAGCGGCGACAACAACACTTGCCAGCCTGAAAACGTCCCTCCAAAAACTCAAAGAGGAAGATGAGGCACTTGAGGCATGGAACTCCCTCGAATGTAAGCTTCCCCCTGGAGCCGAAAAACTAACGGCTGAAATACGCTTTAATAATGATGATCCTGATCTGCGGTTATCTACCCAAAAAGACGTTGGAGAACCTAAAGGGTTCGCCGAACCTGTGCTGGATGAATGGATCCGTTTTTTGCGACAGAATAATTCCAGAAACATCCTCTACAAGATTCTCATTGATGGTTATGCCAGCGAAATTTATAAAAAGGGTGTGGCCCATCAAAGCGAAGACGATATGATAAATCTGGCACAGGCTCGCGCCAGACATGCTTATGAATATCTCACCCGCCGTGGGTCAAATGGAGGTTTTTATTGTTACGGCGGAGACTACAAAAATGAGGACAAACGAAAAGTAAAAATTGGGCAATGTAGTAAAGACGAGAAAAAAATAAATATCGGTGGACCTTTTGTGGCCATGCCGGCCCTTGGACCCATCGAATCGCAGTGGGTGGAAAGCTATGGGGGACATGGCAGTGATGACCTCATGATGTTGGCGGGAAATGCTGTTGAGACCAGCGATCCGCGCTATCGGATGGTCAGAATTACCCTGTTGAAAAGAAAAACAGACGTCAAAGGAAAAGACACATGGATCGAAGTAGATCTCGCAAAGACAGGAGCGGCTGATGTCCTTCGATGAAATTACAGGCTGGAACATAGGAAGCAGGGCGGCTTTGCCCCGTCTTCGGTTTGGTAATGACGCGGAATGGGGTTTGTCTGCCGGTTTTGAACAATCTCCCAATTCCAATCTTTCACTGGATTTTGGGCTGACCTTGGAAGGGGTTTTGCAAAAATTCTATCTTGCCGGACCTTCAGCACGCTTGAGGCTCCATTCTTCAGGATTTTTGAAATTCATGGACCTTGCCCTGACGGGACGCGGGGTTTTGGGAGTTCAGAAAAATGATTGGGCGGCTAGGGTCGGGATGGGTTTTGAGGCGGGGATTGGCATCCCTATCGGTGCGCGCCAATCTTTAAGATTTTTTGCCGGTCTTGAAGGCCGTTTTTTTATCACGGGACATCAGGCCGACTGGGCCTTTGTTGCGGGATTGTCTTTATACAATCTCTTTGCGGAAAAAGTGCCGCCACCCCTGCCATTACCTCTTTCTCCGGTGTCGTCAAAGCCGCCGGAACCGACTGTTTCCGTTATGAAACCGGTTCCTCCAAAAATGCCGGAAGAAAAAAAGAAAACCGAACCGGAAAAACCCAAAGCATCGGAAGAAACGGTAATCGTGGTGTCAAGCGAATCCAAAGAAACGGAAGAAGAAAAAAAGACAAAAAAAGAACAAAAGATAAAAGAATTGAAGGAACAATCCCTGCGCGCGGAGATGACCGGAGATTTTGAGAAGGCCCATGAAATCGAAAAACAAATTATCGAACTGAATCCCGATGCCGATCATTCACGCAGGTTCTACTTTGCCCTGATGAAAGTATATGAGGAAATTGGAAACATTCCTCGGGAACAGTATAACGACCTTGTCAACAAAGAGCTTGCACCAATGGCCAGCCAAGGCCGCCTCAGGGATGTTGCAAAAGCGCTTAGTCTTTTTTTGGAGAGCATCGGTGAGGGATTTTCCGACAATCCTGAACGATGGCACGTCAACATCCTGATTGTTTTCAAAACAGCCTTCGACATTTTTTATGACGAAGAGATTCAGACGCGGCAAAATCTCGATCGCGCTGAATTTTCAAAAAAATTTCAAGAAAGGCTGGGGGTAAAAAATGGAGGAAAGAAAAAGGAAAAACTTGCGCGCCAGCCCGGCGTCGTAGATGGGCTGGTTCTTTTTCTGAGAATCTATCAAAAGATGGAAAATCCTCCAGTATCGCTGGAGGATGACGCCTTTGACGATTTCGACGTCAGCGTCAAAAAGGTTTTGAAAAGATGAGAAAAATTTTTCTTTCCATTTTTGTTCTGGTTTTAGCTTTGCCCTCCCTATCTCGCGCGGATGAACCCAAGGCGATGGAGATTGGCCCATCTGCTCCTCCCGTAGAAGGAGCCGGCGATTCGGGTGCAAATGAAACGTCTCAGAATGATTATTTCACGGGGGCGGCCACCCACCGGATTGAGATTGAAGTACCAGAGGGTCGAGCGGGTCTGACACCCAAACTTGTTTTAGAATACAACAGTCATCGGCGGGACGCGGCAAGTCTTTTTGGTTTTGGCTGGGATATGAATCCCGGATACATCGAGCGCAGTACCCAGAACAACATTGATTATAACGGAAGGGATTTTGTTTTCTCTGCCGAGGGACAGCGCCGTCCATTGGTTTACTCGAATCGTTTGGCACCCAACAACTGCGAGGAATATAATGCCAAGGTCGAGACGGGCGATTTCATCCGTTACTTTTATTGCGGCGGTCCCACCGGCAATCATTGGATTGCCTACGACAAACAGGGCGTGCGCTACACTTATGGAAGCGTGGAAACGGCCCGCCTGCAGGATAACTTCGTTTCGCCAAGAATTTTTCGCTGGTACCTTGAAGAAATCCGCGATCTGAACGGCAACATCATTCAATTTAATTACATTAGGAGACTTCGCATCGGAGCTTACGGTGAAGTCACTCTGGAATCCATTTTTTACACAAAGCATGAAAACAGCAGTGGTGCCATTGATGCCGCCGCCCAATTTCAGATCCGGTTTGATTATGTCGGCGGTGGAACCTCTCCCTCTCTATCTCTATATCGCCCCGTTTCGTTTTCGATGGCAACGGGTCGGCATCTGGAAAAAATCCGCGTTGAAGACCAAAATCAAATCGTTCGCACCTATGAATTTGTTTATGACGACATTTCCAACACCCTTGCTCCCATTCTGAAGGCCATTAACGTAACAGCATCAAAGGGTTCAGAGACCATCCAACTTCCCCAAAAAACTTTTAACTATTCCAATCTCGGAACGCGGTCCGATCCTTGGGGAACACAGATGCAGACGACGATTGCCCTGACCGGTGATGATCTGAGCCTCTATGATGAAACGCACGGGTTCTTTGACATGAACGGAGACGGTTATCTGGACCGTGTGGTGGGCCGCCCGGGAAACCACAAATTCAGTGTTTATTACGGCTCTCCAAACGGTCCACAAAATGTTGCAACCGATTGGACAGACAAATGGGATCAATCGCCTCTGGACGGCGCCGTTGTCGCAGACGATAGTTATTTTGGGTTTCACGCCCGCATCATGGACATGAACGGTGATATGCTTCCGGACCGCGTGTATATCGGAAAAGATATTCCCATGCGTGACGGGAGTTCCGTTTCCGGTTTTATTATTTCTATCAATACCGGTTCCGAATGGAAGTGGGCCAAAATATGGGCGGACCCGTTTTGCAGTCCCTCCTACCCTGATCGGGATTTCTTTTGCGGCTACATGGATTCTTCTTCCCTCATGCTTCAAGACGTGACGGGAGATGGCCTCCCGGACCGCATTCGATGGGAGGACCAAGTTCTCCATGTCTACAAAAATCTTGGGGACCGTTTTTCGGATCAGGTTGAGGACTGGACGGATCCCATCCCTCTTCAATACCGCGGAAAAATTTTTTCAAGGGACATGAATGGCGACGGCCTGCCGGACCGCGTATGGGCTGATAATTTTTATGGCGTTGGCTACGGATTCTACATCTACCTCAACAACGGCCATGGCTGGGATACGGCGGGTTATTTTATGCCGGATCCCAACGGGGATTCTGCGATGGGAGAGACGGCAGACCTCATTGACATCAACCGCGACGGGCTTGCTGACCGTGTTGTGGGAAACCCTTCCGCCAAGACAATCCGGGTTTATTGGAACCGGGGATGGAAATTCGAAACCGCCAATTTTTTGGAAGCGCGGGACCCGGCGTGGGCCAATCTTTCGGGCATCATCAATTACAACGGTTTTTATCCGGGATTTATGGATATGGATGGGGACGGCTATCTGGACCGGATTGTGCCCTCCGGTGGCGGCGGCCTCAGCATGGCTTCCTTCCGTCCCGATAAAGGCTCCGGTCTTTATCTGCTTCGCGAAATGTCCAACGGGCTCGGTGTGAATACAAAAATCGAATACACACCCGCCTCGCATTTTATCAATGCTCTTTTGTCTTTGCCCTTGCACGTGATTACCAAACAGACCGTAGAGGAGGGAAGCGAAACAAAAACAACCGACATCCGCTACGCCGGCGGTTATTTTTATCCTGATTATTTTAATCCCGCAGGAAGAGCTTTCAACGGTTTCAATTTTGTGGAGATTCGAGACCCTCTCGGCAACATCGAACACCGCTGGTATTATCAAGCGTGGGACGGCGGGTTCATCGGCAAACTTCTAGTTGTTCCGGAGCATATGCCAACGGATCTCTCTTCTCCTCTCCCCGCGCAGGAGGTGTCTCCCGATTACCACGCCACAAACTCGACACCGTGGGATGAAATTTCTCTCTCCGGTCGGATTTATCGCCAAAATTTTTATTTTGAGCCGCGGGATGGAAGAGGCATTTCCAAACACCATGAAATCAGTCGGAACTGGCAGTTAACCTTCCCGGATGACATTCAAAATCCCCGCCGTTATGTTTTTCTGCTGGAGGAAGTGCGAAGCGATTATGAGGGGGTTGGGGGAAGGATTACCAAAAAGAATTGGGACTATGACAGCCTCACGGGAAACAAGACTTTGGAAAGTGATGACGGGGAGGTGGGTGTGGATACCCCTCATAAGATGGTGTTTGAAAATTTTCAGACCCTTTCCCTTCCGGGATTTGGCACTTTGACCACCTCGCGGGCGCAAACTGTCACGGCAAAAGAGGGGGGGAGCATTCTGCGTAACCGGATCACAAAAGTTTTTGATCCGAAGGGAAATCTCAGCTCACAGACCGAACTGCTGATAGACGGCGCGGCTCAAAAGAATTTGACGACTTCTTTTACCTATGACTCCTATGGAAATGTTCTCACCCGCACCAATCCCTTAAACCGCACCACGACGTATACCTATGAAACCGTTTATAATATGTATCCCCAAACGGAGACCGTCACCGTCTCCGGAAAGCAGTTTATTACGCGACGGAGCTTCGACGGAACGTTTGGAAAGATAATCTACCTTGACCCTCCCGACAGACGGATACAGAATTTTTTCTATGATCCTATTGGACG
>JACRBV010000126.1 GCA_016213065.1 Deltaproteobacteria bacterium | reverse complement strand
CAACACTCCACATCATTGCAGTGTTTAATCTGCGCAATTTTTTCTCCACCTTCGCGGGTTACAAATCCTATTGCAGGGGCAGGCAAAGCCCCCTCCAACGGCAAAGCCGTTGGAGCCTCCCCTTCACGTTCGCTTCGCTCTCTGACTCCTTTCCGGAATGTTTTAAGCAAAACCGTTCGCACATGAGGTCTGTTTTTCGCATCAACGGTGGCCAGAGAAACGGAATCGGCGTCGGGATCCTTCAATTTCTTCGCTTCCTCCCAATAATGATGAAATAATTTTAAGGGATCATTGGATTCCATAAAAAAGTTCCTTGGTATTTTTTATAATCTGCTCAGACAAAACTTTCACAGATATTTTTTTTATTTCTGCAATTTTTTTGCCGACCTCTACCACAAAAGCGGGTTCGTTTCGTTTTCCCCTGTGGGGAACCGGCGCCAAAAATGGGGCATCGGTCTCGATCACTATTTTTTCAAGCGGTAAAAATTTCACGACTTCCAAAAGTTTTTCGGCTTTTTTGAATGTCACAATTCCGGAAATGGAAATAGTAAATCCAAGCTCCAAAGCCTCTTTCGCTTCTTCTACTCCACCGCCAAAACAATGAAAAACTCCGCCTTTTAGAAAAGGGGCTTCCTCTTTTAATATTCGAAGGGTGTCCTCCCAGGCCTCGCGCGAATGGATCGTCACCGGCAAAGCCAATGTCTTGGCCAATTTAAGCTGTTCCCGAAAACATTTCTTTTGCACATCGCGCGGTGCATGTTCATAGTGATAATCCAATCCCGTCTCACCAATCGCAACAATTTTGGACGCACCCTCCCCCTTGAAGAAGGTGGACTTCATAATTTCAATGTAATCGTCAGGCACTTTTCCGGCATCATGCGGTTGAACCCCAACAGCAACATAAACAGAAGGAGTTTTTTCTGCCAATGCGCATGCATGGCGGTTTCCCTCCAATCCATCGCCCGCGCCAATCACAATGATGGTTTGCACGCCCGCTTCACGCGCTCTTTTAAGAACTTCCGTACGATCGGCGTCGAATTCCTCACCCGCCAAATGACAATGCGTATCAATCCACATGGGTCTTGTAGAATCAGATAAGGCGTCAGAAAACAGAAGTCAGGAATCAGAATGACTGCCATTTATTCATCAACGAAAAAACCATGGCACTGACTTCATCATACTTTTTATTCAACTCATCAAAAGTTTCATCATTCATATATTTTCAGTCCTTCGCAAATTCCAGCCAAGTCCTTGTCTCTTCACAAGAACCTAAAGCATCGTTAAGATGTCTAATGAACAAATTTTTATATCTCTTTTTTGCAAATCCCTCGCGGATATTTGCAGGGATGGACCTAGAAGACCTTCTTGTCTGGTCTGTTAAAGAGTAGAGTTCCTCCCTTGGGAAATTTTTTGTCAATTCAAAAATGTTCAAAGCCAGCTGATAAGAAAGTTGATAAACTTTCAAATCACGATACGTTTTTATTCCTTTTTTATTTTCCATTCTTTATATCTTCTGCTTTCTGTCATCTGTCATCTGTTTTCTATCTTCTGTCCTTTTCTCCCAAGTATTCCTGTTCGAAAGCGGAAAGCATTTTTTGAAAGGTGTCGACGAAAGGTTGTTCTTTGCGGTTTTTTGCAAAAACGAGCGCTTTATTCATGAACCGGTAACAACTGGAGAGGCCCCATCCACGGCGAAGCACCATTTCCACCAAATGAAAATCGATATTTTTAGACGTGATAAAATTTTCAAAATCATTTCCCCACGATTTCTCCAACACTTCAATCGACTTTTGTTTTTCACCTTTTCTGCAGTAGGCCAAGCCCAGCGTTGTATACGCCTGATGCGCGAAAACAGGATTATTGGGAAGTATCTTCAAAACTTTTTTTGCACGTTTGATGGCGCCGTCATATTCCGAAAATTCTTCCAGCAACAAACGGGCTATGATGATTTTCAGGGCAGGATCTTCGGGGAGCAATTTTTCCGCTCTTTGATAGTGACGCCACGCTGTCTTGAATTCCCCCTTTATTTTATACAACACACCCATCGCGGAGTGGTACAAAGCCGTGGCGGAAGGATCTTCCGTGTGTGCCATGTTGTTGGCGAGCAACTTTTCCGCGTCATCATACTGTTTGGCCTTCATCAATTCGAAAGCTCGGTGACAAACGTCACTCGCGCGGATCGGAATCTCCTCTTTTTTATTTGGATCAATCATAAATACAGTGCGTAAGTGCTTGAGTACTTAAGTACGTAAGTCAAAAACTTAAGCACTTAGACACTAACGCACTTAAGCACTTTAAGCATTTCGTTGTGGATCAAGCCATTGCTTGCAACAATTTCGTCGCCGAAAATGTTGAGCGGTTTGCCATCGTACATTGTAAGCGTTCCACCGGCTTCTTCTATAATCACACTCGCCCCAGCAATATCCCACGGTTTCAAAAATAATTCCCAAAACCCATCAAAACGCCCGCAAGCCACATAACACATATCTGTTGAGGCTACTCCATCGCGACGCACCGCATGACATTTCAAAATAAAATCGTTGAAGTGATCGATATTATTCATCCGTGTCTCGTTAACATTGTAGGCAAAACCCGTGGCGATCATGGATCCTTCAAGCAATTTATTTTTGGAAACCCGGATCGGTTTGTCATTGCAAACGGCACCACCCCCGCACTCTCCCACAAACATTTCATCAAGATTCGGTTCATAGACCACACCCACCACCATTTTTCCCTTATGCATCAGCCCGATCGAAACGGAAAAAAGGGGATAACCGTGGGCATAATTAACTGTTCCATCGATAGGGTCGATGATCCAAAGCCAATCGGACTTTGTGTTGTGGCCGCCGCCCTCCTCCGCCAAAATATCGTGTCCGGGAAATTTTCCTTTAATATAATCGCAGATCAACTTTTCACATTCTTTGTCGACTTGGGTCACAATGTTGAATTTATTCTGCTCTTTATAGGTGATTACCTTTTCTTTGGGCAAGCGGTCCATCTGTAACTGACCCGCTTCCCTTGCCATTTCAATGGCCGCCAAGCAATAATCTCTCATGGATGAAGATGTAACATACGCCCCTTGCTATTTCAACAACTTGCGGCGTACAAATAATTAGGCAACTTTTTTAGCGGATTGCCGAAGAAAAGGCTGTATGAGACCCAATTCAATTTTTCCAAGAATTATCGTATCGCCTGTTCTGACATGGGCTGGAGTTACACCCACAGAAACTGAAATTGTTCATCAGATACTTCCCGTAGCGGCGCCCGTAGTAGCGGCTGGTATTTCCATCTTATTGAGAAATGCACCTTCAGTTGTCGTAAAAACCGGAATTATCGGTGGAGCAGTGCTACTTGTTTTTGGCGCGGGAGTCGGAGTCGATTGGCTAGCAAATCAGTTACATAATCCACAACGACGACTTGAACCTCTTACTCCACAAGAATTCGAATATCTGCTTCAGAGAGAACGCTATTATCATCCGGAAATGCCGCTCACTTCTTTGCAATCTTGGTTTTTGCATAGTTACCCCATTATGGAACATCAGGTCCCAATACCCTCTGGTTCTTTTTTTGCGGTCAACGGTCCTGTCGGCACGCTTCAACAGACCGTAGTTGGAACATTTACTCCGGAGGAGATTGACTACTTCAGAAAACTTTCAATAGATACACAACATCGTCTTGCACCGCTTTTTGAAGGCCTCCACAACGCTCATGTTTCCGATGATCTGAGACGCATCCTTGTCCCGTTGATTTTTAGACTACCGGAATACCAAGTTAAACGTGAAGTTGGGGAGATCCTCTTTCAAGAAGACGGAAAACGCCCAGTTCATCGCGATTTATATTCCAATCTTCCCATGTGGGAGAAAACGGGATTTGATCTTGTTCATAGACAATATCACGGCCTACAATATTTTTTTGAAGCTCTTTCAAAATCAGACATCCCTCTCCCGGAGCAAAAAGGGGTTGTCCGTGTCCTCATTCAACAAATAACAAATCTTTTTCTGTCGGCACGCCACAAACAAAATGCAATCAGGCTTTTGCCTCTGGTCGATATTGCGGACCCAATACAACTGAATCCTTATTTTATCCGCGACGGACAGCTCCTTGTTTTTCAAAATGCAAAAGATCTTGCCGCCTATTTGAAAGATCTTTTTAACGACCCACAAACCTTGACCGCATCAGATCAACCCGGGGAAAAAACACGATATTGGGAAAATGGCATTGTTGTCCAAATCAGGCCACAGAACAGTTTTCCATCTCCAGAGACAGACGAAGACAGCTTGAGATATCCCCTTCTGGCACAGCAAGACCGCCTCCCTGCTTATCCGCCACATGTTTATGTGATGATCCCGGGATATACTCCACAGAGAGAAATAGGAGGGAACGAGTACTATATCGTCTATATTTTTGATTTGAACTACCGGTTAATTCAGGTGCGCATCAGTTCCAGAAGTTGGGAAGAAATGGCACAGACTCAATTCGGTACAAATATCCAATTTAAATATATGTCCAGAGGCCGCCGCGACATCCATATCTACTCTCCGCCTCGATTATAGGGGCAGGCAAAGCCCCCTCCAACGGCAAAGCCGTTGGAGCCTCCCCCTCACGTTCGCTTTGCTCACTAGGCAGATTCCTCTCAAGCAAGCCCACAGAGTACCGCGCGCTTGCCCTTAGGAATCTACGATTTTCAAAGAGGTCTTGCCAGAGTCAATACATCAACTTTTTTGGCGCCACCTTTTTTTAAAACTTTGGCGCATTCGTTGACCGTTGCTCCTGTTGTCAAAACATCATCAATCAAAAGAAGCGATTTTTCTTTGACGGAAAAATTTTTGTGGGCGATTTTTTTAAACGCACCCTGAACATTTTTAGTCCGTTCTTCAGAACTTAATTTTGTTTGTGATACCGTCGCTCTCACTCTCTTAAGCAAGTCAACAAGTAGAAATCCTTTTTGTTTGGCAAGGCGATGCGCCAGAAGATGACTTGGGTTAAACCCGCGCGAAAAGCGGCGCCGCCAATGAAGAGGAACAAACGTCACGGCATCATATGTTTGCCAATCAAGATTAAAAGAGGTCAAAAAACCGGACAAAACGGGAGCCCAATAAAGCTTACGATGATATTTATAATGATGAACCCAATCAAGCACTACGCCTTCATACGCCAAAGCAGAATGAGCTTTGTCAAAATAGATTTTGGAAAGATGGGGAAGGTGCGCCGGTGTTTTAAGAAAATGAAGTTTTGAAAAACAATCCGCGCAAACAGAGCCGCCATACGATTCCTCAAGCCATGCATCACAACCAAGGCATCTATTAAGAAAAATTAAAGAAGAGAGAGATTTCCAGATGTCCGAGGTTTTTAAAAAGGAACGGGGCCTGTCAGGCGAAGGCTTGCACGCCCTCCCGAAAGATCGGGCTGACAAACCTTCGCCTGCCACCCGTTCCTTTTTAAAAAGATCTATCATACAAGAAGAGATTCACCGGTCATTTCTTTTGGCTGACTCAAACCCAAAAGTTTGAGCATCGTTGGGGCAATGTCGCAGAGTTTTCCGCCTTTGCGCAGAGAATATTTTTTTTTGTCGGGCGTTATCAAGACAAGGGGAACGAGGTTGAGCGTGTGTGCTGTGTGGGGGTTTCCATTTTCATCGATCATGGATTCGCAATTGCCATGATCTGAAGTGACAATCGCCATGCCGTGAAGTGATTCCAATTTATCCAAAATTTTCCCAAGGCAGACATCGACCGCCTCCACCGCTTTGATTGCGGCATTGATCCGCCCGCTATGCCCCACCATATCTCCGTTTGCAAAATTCATGATCATCACATTGTATCTTTTCTGATCAAGCCGTTTCAAAACTTCATCCATCACCTGACTGGCCGACATCTCCGGTTTTAAATCATAAGTTGCTACATCGCGCGGGCTGGGCACCAAGATTCGGTCTTCGCCATTGAACTCAATTTCCTGACCGCCGTTGAAAAAATAAGTGACATGGGCATATTTTTCGGTCTCGGCAATGCGAAATTGCTTCAGATGATTTTTGCTCAACACCTCTCCCAACACATTGTCCAAATTTTGCGGCGGGAACAGAGTGGGATAGGGATAATCTTTTTCGTAACGGGTCATCGTCACAAACGCCGCCAATTTTGGGACAACGGTTCTTGAAAAAAAAGAAAAGTCGGGTTTATTCAAAGCCAGCGTCAACTGGCGTGTCCGGTCTGCGCGATAATTGAAAAATAAAACAACATCGCCATCTTTGATGAGACCAACGGGTTTCTTTTCTTTTTCAATCACCGTGGGCAAAGTAAATTCATCGGTCGTCCCTTTTTCGTAAGAAGAGGTAATCGCCTGAAGAGCGGAGGCCGCCTTATTTCCTTTTCCTTCCACCAGAGCTTCGTAAGCCAACGCCGTTCTTTCCCAGCGCTTATCCCGATCCATGGCGTAATAACGCCCGATCACTGTTGCAATGGCAGAATTTCCAACCGACTTTATTTTTTCTTCGAGTTTTTTAATGTAACCTTCGCCCGCATTTGGGGGAGTGTCGCGCCCATCCATAAAACAATGGACATAAACTTTTGGTAGATTCTTGGCCTTCGCAAAATCGAGAAGGGCAAAAAGATGATTGATGTGACTGTGGACTCCGCCATCGGAAAGAAGTCCCATCAAATGAAGAGCGCCATTGGATTTTTTCAAATTTTCTGCAACATCCATCAAAGCGCGATTTTTGAAAAAAGATTTATCCAAGAGAGACTGATTGATGCGCGTCAAGTCCTGATAGACAACCCGCCCCGCACCGATATTCATATGTCCCACTTCGGAATTGCCAATTGTTTTCTCTGGCAATCCGACCGACTCCGCCGAAGCTTCCAGAAAAGTTGTCGGATATTCGTTCCGAATTTTATTCCATGTCGGGAGTTTTGCTTGGCTCAAAGAATTAAAAGGAGAGGGCTTCGCTTCTCCCCAACCATCCAAAACAATGAGAAGAAGTGGGCCTTTCATAATCCTGCACTGATGGCTATTTGCGGGGCATCGCCCCAGAGTTTTTCCAAATTATAAAAATTGCGGGCTTCGTTGTGAAAAATATGAACGACCACATCGCCGTAATCGACCAACAGCCAAAGTCCCTGATCGTAACCTTCGACACCGAGAGGTTTGCGTCCCGCTTTGGATAATTTTCCCATGATCGAATCGGCAATGGCTTTTACTTGTGTGTCGGATTTGCCCGAACAGATGACAAAAAAGTCGGCAAAACTGGTGAGGCTACTTAAATCCAGAATATTGATATCAACGGCCTGAACGTCATCGGCGGCCTTGGCAATCTTTGTGGCGAGCTGTTTTGGTGTCATTCGTTTTTTATTCAAGGTGGTGGTGAAAAAGTTGTGTGAGGAGAATTTTGGGGCCGCGGTTCTTTGCGGGTCGTCCCGCAAAGCCCGCTTATCGCTCGGAAATTTTTGCTTTATATCCCGTTCTTTAAAATTGCCTGCGCGAACCCCCAAAATTCTCCTCACACAACTTTTTCACCACATTAT
>JACRBV010000125.1 GCA_016213065.1 Deltaproteobacteria bacterium | reverse complement strand
GCCTTTTATCGCCCAGGAAACCCTTAAATATCGCCGTGGCAGCAAAGGCCAACCTTGGAAATTTCTTGATTTTTCAAAAGGAGAAGGGTGGGCAGTGGTGAATGAGCCTGACAGTGTAAACAAGGAAGAAGAGTTGCAAAGAGAGCCGCAAACTTTGAAATCACGCGACACCCTTGCGCTCAAAGGACTTGCTCAGTTTAAAAAATTCCCTGCGGCCTTGGCGTTTGGGGATCTCATTTCCAACTGGCATGTTTCTGATTTTCATATCCAGCGGGCTCGCCCTGAACAAGAAGCCGGTTATGCCGAGCATCTGTCAAAAGAAGGTGAAAACTTATCTTTGGTAACAGAATTTCTTTATAAGCGCCATAAATCCATATTCGACAGAATTATCGAAAAACTGAAAAAACGTGTGCCCGGCATCACCAATGTCGAGGCAAAAACAACGGAAGAGGGGCGCGTTCTGTTACGTTTTCAGGATGGTGCGTTCGAGGATCCCTTTCTCGCCAAGTATGTATCCGATGGCACCATAAAAATGTTTGCGTATTTGGTGCTTTTATGCGATCCAAAGCCTCATCCTCTTTTATGCATAGAGGAACCGGAAAATCAATTATATCCAAAATTGCTTTGGGAGCTGACCGAGGAGTTTCGTGGGTATGCAGAGCTTGGCGGGCAGGTTTTCATTTCGACACATTCGCCTGATTTCCTGAATGCCGCCCAGTTTGATGAGGTTTTCTGGTTGGTAAAAGAGCAAGGTTACACAACAATTCACCGTGCCTCCGAAGATATGCAAATTAAAAAATATATGGATGATGGCGACAAAATGGGTTATCTCTGGAAGCAAGGATTTTTTGAGGGTTCCGATCCACAATGAGCGAATTAGTTTTTCTTCTTGAGGAACCTTCCGCCGAGGCAATGTTGAAAGGATTTCTACCGAAACTGCTCTCCCAAAATACCCATTGTCGTTACATCGTATTCGAGGGCAAACAAGATCTTGAAAAAAATTTGGTTCGCCGTTTGCGTGGCTATCTTGTCCCAAACGCCAAATTTGTTGTTTTGCGCGACAAAGATGGTGGAGACTGCAAAATCCTCAAAAAAGGACTTGTTGAAAAATGCGTTGAAGCAGGGAAACCTGAAAGTTTGGTGCGTATCGCCTGTTTTGAGTTGGAAAGCTGGTATCTGGCGCAACTTGCCGCTGTCGAGTTGGGGATGAGTATCGGTGGATTGATAAAATATCAAAACAAGCGACTTTATGTTTCTCCTGATGACTATCCTTCTCCTGCACAAACCCTCAAACACATTGTCCCCTCGTACCAAAAAATTTCTGGATCACGGGCTATCGGGCCATACCTCGATCCAGATGTTATTCGTTCGCAAAGTTTTGCAAAATTTGTCACAGGACTTAAAAGAGTTTTGCAAAACAATTGAATACACAAAAATCTTCTTAAAAAATTAGATTTACTTTCTTTTCGCAAATTCTTGTGATAAGGAGGTCGCTGGCCGACAGTGAAATCGTTCAGCTGTATCAAGACACGCTCGCTGTGAGCGGCGTAAGAAATCTATTGCCCAACAACATCCTCAGCCCCGCCCTACATGCTATGATAAAAACGTTCGCACAAATCCGGCAATGGCTTAATGAGGCCATGCAATTTCTGTTGCGTGGAAAGACTTGTCTCACTGCAAGCCTGAGCGGACGCAAGCCAAACGGGGCAATGGCGGAAAACCGGATCGACTCGCTGGTTCAGCGGCTTGAAAAGGAAAAACGCCTGGATGATTTGGAAACGGAACTGCTCAAGACGGACTGCCAGGTTCTTCAACCGCCGGAAAAAGAGCGCTGGTATTTTTATTATGGGTGCATGGCTTGCAGGAGGGGCGACCGCCCGGCCGCCATGGCGCGTTTTAAACAGGGGGCCATCGAATTTCCGGACTCAAATGACATTTTGTTTTGTCTTGGACAGGAGCATGAGCATGTCGGCAATGTCGAAGAAATGTTTCGACTGTTCGACAAGACCCGATTCCCCGCGTTGTCCGGCCATTATTCCATGGAACAGGCGCGGTATGCCTGTCTTTGGGGAAAATATGAAAAGGCCGTCGAATACCTTTGGCCCGTCTGGCTCGCGTACCACAAGCTTGGAGGCATTGACGATACGTTTGTGTACATGCGCGGTTTGCCCTTTTTTAACAATCCCTGGGGAACCCTTGCCGTAGCATTTGTCCGTATGGGCAGAATCGATGAATTTCTAAAAATCACCAAAAAAGCCTGCCGGCGTTTTCATGATGATTTCGAATATCGGCGAGCGCATTTGGAATCTTGTCGAGGGAATACGGGGTCTTGGCTGGAATATGTCAGGACGATGATCGGTGATCGGCGGGAACGCGCCACATTTCGCGGCTACTGGGCCTTGCAATTGGCAATACTTGAGTCGCAACTGGAATCCGATCTTACAAAAGCCGGACAAATTTTGGATGCAGTGACGTTTTCGGACAAGGATTTCGGCTGGTTGGAAGACGTTCGCTTGTTGGCCAACTGTGAGTTGAGCCATCGGAAGCGGGACTTGGAAGTGGAGGAAGTCCTGCAAGACCGGTTCATGCAAAAACGGCCTTTGCTTTTTGAGCCGCATCATGTTTTTGACTTCCATTTGATGGATTATGACGAAAAGCTACAGCTCCTTTACCGGAAGAACAAGAAACAGGTTTGACGTTGGGTTGTTCTCAACAGGACAAACCGAATCCCCCCACCCCCCTTTGCAAGGGGGAGAACAGGCAACAGCAAAAAAACCATACTCCCTCTTGCAAAGGGGGCTGGGGGGATTCGATG
>JACRBV010000124.1 GCA_016213065.1 Deltaproteobacteria bacterium | reverse complement strand
ATCCATCTCTTTGAAATTTCCGATGTGGTATTTGGCCGCGCGCGTCTCCGCGGAGACATTTTTCATAAAATCAATAAATTCGGATTTACCGCTGGCAGGTCGCCCGAGAAGAAGAATATTTTTGAACGTTTTTTGTGTCATAATATCGGGGGGAACGACTCAGCGAAGCTCCTTCCCCCCGTACCCCTTTCATTCGCACCGGCAAAGCCGGATGCTCATTCACATAATTTCCTCCGGTTATACCAACTAACTCTTCGGCGCAATTCCAAAAAAGTTGCCTATAAAATGTTCCCCCTCCTTATTAATCCCCTCCCTTGAGGGGAGGGGATTAAGGGGAGGGTGACCTCGTGATCACCCTCTCCCCAACCCTCTCCCCTCAAGGGAGAGGGGGATATATAATTGCTTAAAAATATTACAATTTTAAGGTCAGGAGTTTCTCGATCTTGGGGATCACTTCTTTATGGGCAAAAAGCAGAACCTTATCATGGGGATGGATCTCGGTATCCCCCCGGGGAATAATCACCTCATCTCCCCTTTCAATGGCCAACGCCAAAGAACGCTCCGGCCACGCAATCTCACTTATTTTCTTATCAACCAATTCGGAACTTTCCAGCGCTTCCACTTCGATCAGTTCAATCTCGTCCATAAGACTTGCCACCGACAAAAATTTACCACGGCGAACGTATTGCAAAATGGCTCCCGCCGCCAACAAGCGCGGGTTGATGACCACATCAACTCCAATAGCCGTCACCAAAGGAACATAAGCTGTTTGATTGGCCAAAGTAATAGCCCACGGCACTCCCATTCTCTTGGCCAGCAGGGAGGAGAGAATATTATTTTCATCATCGTTGGTGACAGCAACAAAGGCATCCATGTTTTTGCTGTTTTCCTGTTGCAGAAGTTCCTGATCGGTTGCCTGTCCGTTGAGCACAACCGATTTGTCAAGGTGGCGAATCAAAACAGAGCAACGTTGTGGATCACTCTCCACAATCTTGACACTGACTCCCTCTTTTTCCAGATTCTTGGCCAACTCCAGACCAATCGTGCCTCCCCCATCAATCATCACACGTTTCACGGAGCTCGCACTGTGTCCCAGATATTCCATGATCTTCGGAACATTGTTGGGTTTTGCAATGTAATAAAGAAGGTCGCCCTCTTTTATGACATCGCTTCCCTTCGGGATCAGCATTTGATTGTTTCTGAAAATCACGCCGACCAAAATATCGAGTTCCTGACGAAGACCATCCAATTCTTCAAAAGGAATGCCCAGCAAACGGCAACGCTGAGTTATTTTTGCTCCGATAAAATAGACACGGTCATCTAAAAATTTCAAAATTTCGACGGCGCCCGGGATGGTCAGAATATTTAAAATGGCTTCGGCGGTTTTTCGTTCCGGGTTGATGATAAGATCAATTCCCAATTTTTCTATATTATATTCGGCTTGCGCATCGAGACTTGAAAAACTCTCCTGACGAATTCTGGCGATTTTGATGGGGACATGAGATTGAAGACCGGCCAAAACGCAGGCGATGATATTGGCTTCATCGCTGTCGGTCACGGCGATCAGCATTTCAGTTTTTTCGATGCCGGCTTCCTTGAGCACCGCCGGATTGGAGCCCGAACCGACAATCACCTGACAATTGATTTCATCAGTAAGGTGGCGGATTTTGCGCTCGTCCTTTTCAATCACCAACACATCTTTTTTTTCGGAAACCAGTTTTTTGGCCAGATAAAAACCAACGTCTCCCGCCCCAACAATAATCACACTCATAAAAAATCCCCGATTTGTCATTCCTGCCCCTGCCTCTGCAGGGGTAAACTCCAGCAGGAATCCAGCATCTTCAACAAGTTCTGGATCCCCGCTTTCGCGGGGATGACGTTATTAGAGGTGCCCTATGTTTTATTCAACTCTTTCGCAATTTTGTCCAACACGCCATTGATAAAAGAACTGGATTCTTCTGAACCAAATTTTTTGGCGATTTCGATTGCCTCGTTCAGTGTTACCTTTAATGGAATTTCTTTGCAATTCTTCAATTCATAAACAGCCAGTCTCAATAAATTTTTATCGACACAAGCCATGCGAGGGAGTTTCCAGTTGGTGGAGTGTTGTACAATCAATGCGTCAATGAGTTCTTTTTCTTCCAAAACTCCATTTACAAGGTCTTCGGTAAATTTTTTGGTGTCGGCTTCTTCCTCAGGATGGCGCGCCCAAAATCCCTCGAGCACCTGCACCAAAGTGGCGCCGGACATTTCGATCTGATACAACATTTGAAGGGCGTTTTCACGCGCCTCTCTTCTGGTTCCCATAAGAATTAAGTGACGCCAATAAATTTGCCATCTCAACTGCGGCGCGGGCGGCTTCTTCGCCGCGGTTTCCCATGCGCCCACCGGAACGTTCCATCGCCTGATCGGCGGTGTCGGCCATTAAAATTCCGAAACCAATCGGAATTCCTGTTTCCAAACTGACTCTCTGTAGCCCGGATGAAGCTTCTCTGCAGACATAATCAAAATGCGGAGTTCCTCCCCGCATCACGCAACCGATTGCAACCATCGCAGAAAATTGTTTTGTTTCCGCCAATTTTTTAATCACCAAAGGAATTTCAAAAGCCCCCGGTGCAAAAGCCACGGTAATATCTTCGTCTGCAACTTGGGCTTTCAAAAGGGTTTGTTTGGCGCCCTCTAAAAGTTTTGCGGTGATGTGCTGATTAAAACGACTGACGACAATGGCAAATTTCAACCCCTTCGCTTCCAATTTGCCCTCGATGGTGTTCATATTTTATAGATCTGTTGAAAAATGTCATTCCGGCGAAGGCCGGAATCCAGAAATGAATAACTGGATCCCTGCTTTCGCAGGGATGACAGAAAAACACATTTTGCAACACTTCCTTTATTTGTCATTTTTAAATTTTACTTAACAGATGTCCCAACTTTTCTTTTTTTGTTTTGAGATATTGTCTGTTGTGGGTGTTGGGTTCCATTTCAATGGCAACGCGTTCCACGAGTTCCAAACCGTAACCCGTCAGTCCCACAATTTTTTTCGGGTTGTTGGTTAAAAGACGCATTTTCTTAACACCGAGCGACACCAAAATTTGCGCGCCGATTCCATATTCCCGAAGATCTGCCTGAAAACCTAATTTTTTATTGGCTTCCACGGTGTCGAGGCCTTCATCTTGAAGGGCATAGGCGCGCACCTTATTATGGAGACCAATCCCCCGTCCCTCTTGCCGTATATAAAGGACAATGCCGGAACCCTCTTTTTCAATCATTTGCAAAGAAGCCTGAAGTTGGGAACCACAATCACAGCGTTGGGAACCAAAAACATCTCCCGTGAGACACTCCGAATGAACACGCACGAGAATCGCCTTGTTGGGATCAATTTCCCCTTTCACAATCGCCAGATGAAATTTTTCATCAACGAGACTTTTGAAAGAGATAATTTTAAATTCACTGCCAACCTCCAAAGGAAGTTTTGCTTCGGAATCTTTCACCACGAGCGATTCTTTTTGAAGACGATGGCGAACAATATCGGCAACCGAAACAATATGGAGATTGTGTTCTTTGGCAAATTTTTCAAGATCGGGCATGCGGGCCATGGTTCCATCATCATTCATGATTTCACAGATCGCGGCGGCCCCTTTAAGACCGGCGAGCTGGGCTAAATCAACCGATCCTTCTGTTTGACCGGTTCGAACGAGTACACCCCCTTTTCTTGCGCGCAACGGAAAAATGTGTCCGGGTTTTACAAAATCCTGCGGTTTCACATTTTCTTCCATGGATTTTAAAATAGTGACGGCACGGTCCTGCGCCGAAATACCGGTGCTGATTCCTTCTTTGGCATCAATGGAAACGGTGAAACCGGTTTCAAAACGGGAAGTATTTTCCTGAACCATCAACGGTAAATCCAGTTTGTTGGCAAATTCTTCAGTCAGAGACAAACAGATGAGACCGCGGGCATGTTTGGCCATGAAGTTAACTTGTTCGGGCGTGATTTTTTCAGCGGCGATGGCGATGTCTCCCTCGTTTTCACGATCGGCATCGTCAACGAGAATCACCATCCGCCCCTGCTGAAAATCTTGTATCGCCTGTTCCACAGAAACGACACTCGACTCCCTCTCACCTTGTAAATTAAGAATTGTCATAAATTTTTGTCCATGGTCCATAGTCCATTGTCCATGGTCCTTCTTCAAAACCCATGTTTCTTTAAGAACTCCTGCGTAACTTTTGATTTTTTCTGGTACTCTTCGCTGTCAAGAAAGGTCAGCTTTTCTACGTACTTCCCAATAATGTCAACCTCTAAATTGACCTTATCTCCCACCTGAAGTGTCTGAAATGTTGTTTTTACTTGGGTATGCGGGATCACCATCACCGAAAAAAGATTTTTTTTGCACTCATTAATAGTGAGGCTCACGCCATCCACCGCGACGGAACCTTTTTCAACCAAATAGCGGCTGAGAGGATCGGGCACTTTGAGTGTGACTTTTTTGGCTTCCCCAACCGTTTCGACCGCCTCCACCAACGCCATTCCATCAACGTGCCCTTGCACCAAATGTCCACCAAGTCTTTCCCCCATTTTTAAGGGGCGTTCCAGATTGACGGGAGAATCATTCTTCAAATCTCCCAAGTTCGTTTTTTCAAGGGTTTCCAAACTCAAATCGGCCCAAAAGGTGTTTCCAAGACGGGAGGTTACAGTGAGACAACAGCCGTTGACGGCAATGGATTCGCCAACGTTGGTCTGCTCCAAATTAAAATCAACCGCGATTTCAATTTGAGCACCGGCGTCATTCTTATTGACCCGTTTAACATGCCCCGTTCCTTCAATAATGCCCGTAAACATAGTACCTTTGTGTCATTCTGAGGAGCGCAAGCGACGAAGAATCCCGTTGATGCCCTGTAGATCCTTCGTCCTTCGGGCTCAGGATGGCAGTACGGGCCTCTTAACTTACCTCAAAATAGTAAGCAACTTATTTAGAGCAGGGTCGATAATAGTATCGAACAAACAAAGGAGAAATTTATGGCAATTTTGATTGGAAGAAAACCCAGCAACCCCAACGAACTTCCCTCGGAAGCTTGGACACGCATGACCGCAGAAATTTCTGACGGTGAAAGTGCTATTACACCAAAAGAAATTCAGGATCTCCACGCTCTTTATCGTTTCTATTACTGGGGCTCGCGTCGCCCCCTCCAATAGCAAAGCCATTGGAGCCTCCCCCTCACGCGAGCAGAGCTCGCTATCCGTCAAAATCCCTCTCCACTCACCCGATTTTCGGAACAAGAACGGGCAAGAGAAGAAGCGTTTTTGGAAAAAATCCACCAGATTCCCCTCACCGCTGAAGAACAATTCCAAGCCCAATTTCTTGTAAGAGCGGATGTCGCCATGTTTAACGTTGGATCGGTTTTTTCCGTTGGTGAAATAGCGCTAAACCTTGCCGCAACAGCAGGCTTCATGCTCTCCGTCTGGGCTTGTATCAAAGAACTGACCGTTCATCCGAAAAAGGAAGAGAAAAAATAGTTAACAGGCTATTAACCAATGTCACTTCCTCAAAAAACCCTCGATCAACATGTCGTCCCTGAGAGTCTTTACGGAAATATTGTCCAACTCCAACGCATCTTTGAGATTGCGGATATTCGATTTGGGGAACCAATCGAGCGCCTGACCCCCTAAAAGTTTCGGCGCCAAAAAGAGGCAGAGTCGATCTGTAAGTTTTTCTTTGAGGAAGGAAGAAAAAATTGCCCCGCCACCTTCCACCATCAAATGCGTCACTCCTATTTTTCCCAGTTTTTTGAGAAGCGCTTTTAAATCGACGCAACCTTTTTTGTTTTGCTCGATCACCACGGTCCGATTTTTGACTTTGAAGAGTTTTAAATTTTTGGAAAGGGGTTTTTTACCGGCAACAACAACGGCCATCGGTTGTTTGCCAATGTAGCGCGGCAAGCGGACATTCAGAAGAGGGTTGTCCTTCCGCGCGGTGCCGGCACCGACCAAAATGGCATCCACCTCGCTTCGCATCTGATGCACAAGTCTTCGGCTTTTTTCTCCAGTGATCCATTTCGAGTTGCCGGAAGCGTCCGCAATTTTTCCATCCAGCGTGGAAGCAACTTTGAGCGTCACAAAAGGAAGGCCTGTTTTAATCCATTTATTGTAAGCAAAATTCAGATCGCGGCATTCTTTTTCCAAAATACCGGTCGTCACGGACACCCCCCTTCGAGCGGAAGTGTCGGACCCCTTCCTATACCCCCCCCCACGAAGGTGTCGGACACCTTTTCCCGACACTTTTGGATTGGGATCGAGAGTTCCCACCACTACGCGGCGAAAACCGGCGGCGAGAATCGCCTCCACACAGGGCGGTGTTCGCTTTTCCTTGTGGCAACACGGTTCCAGCGTCACATACAAGGTTGCCCCTTTGGCTTGGCCTTTCCGCAATTTTTTCAACGCCACAATTTCAGCATGGTCACTGCCCGCTTTTTTGTGAAAACCTTCGGCAATAATTTTATTATTTTTGACGATAACCGCACCAACGATGGGATTGGGAGAAGTCTGCCCTTTGGCCTTCTTAGACAACTCGATGGCCCTTGTCATCCATTTTTTGTCTTTGGTCCATTGTCCACGGTCCATAGTCCTTAGTCCTTAGTCCTTAGGATTTCTGTTTTCCCAGCAAATCTTTGAGTTCGCTCATAAACTCGCTGATATCCTTGAAGGAGCGATAAACAGAGGCAAAGCGGACATAAGCCACTTCATCGAGCAAATGCAATTCCTCCATGACTTTTTCCCCGATGGAGGTGCTTGCAATTTCTTCCACTCCCTGTTCTTGCGCCCAGCGAACGATCCGGTCAACGCAACTTTCTATCGTTGCCATGCTGATCGGTCTTTTTTCGCAGGCTTTGCGAAAACCCTGCAGAATTTTGTTCCGTTCAAAAACCTCGCGACGCCCATCTTTTTTGATCACGGCGGGAAGCAATTCTTCCACACGTTCATAGGTAGTGAAACGCTGATTGCATTTTTCACATTCACGACGCCGGCGAATAATTTCACCCTCCTGCGCATCGCGGCTGTCAATAACTTTGCTTTCAGAATGATGACAGAAAGGACAGTTCATTGGGGTGGATATTAGTTCTTAGTTCTTAGTTCTTAGTTCTTAGTTCTTAGTTCTTGGTTCTTGGTTCTTGGTACTAAGAACGAAGAACCAAGAACTAAGTACTAGAAGTAAAACGGAAATTGGGCACACAATTTTTTTACTTCTGTTTGAATCCCTGCCTGTCGTTTGGCATCATTTACATCTTTCAGACAGTCAGAAATCCAACTGGCGATTTGCGACATTTCTTTTTCTTTCATACCGCGCGTTGTCACGCATGGCGTGCCAAGACGAATGCCGCTTGTCACAAACGGAGAACGCGTTTCACGAGGAATGGTATTTTTATTAACGGTGATTCCCGCGCGCCCCAGAGCCTCTTCCGCTTCTTTTCCGGTGATCCCCTTTTCGGTGAGGTCCACGAGAAAAAGATGGGTATCAGTTCCGCCGGTCACGATACGAAAACCGCTGTCTTTCAAACCCTTTGCCAGAGCACGGCAATTATTGATGATCTGCTGACAATAAATTTTGAAATTGGGTTGCAGAGCCTCTTTGAAAGCCACGGCTTTTGCGGCAATCACATGCATCAGCGGTCCGCCTTGAATGCCGGGGAAAACGGTTTTATCAAGCGCTTTGGCAAATTCTTCCGTGCACATCGCCAAACCGCCGCGCGGACCGCGCAAAGTTTTGTGAGTAGTAGAAGTGACAAAATGACAATGCGGAACCGGATTGGAATGAAGCCCCGCCGCCACAAGACCCGCGGGATGGGCAATATCCGCCATCACGTAAGCCCCCACTTCGTCGACAATCTCACGGAATTTTTTAAAATCAATATCACGCGAATAAGCCGAAGCACCCGTCACAATTAATTTTGGTTTATGTTGATGAGCCAACTCTCGCACGCGGTCAAAATTGATTTGTTCCGTTTCGGGATCCACGCCGTAAAAAACAACATTGTATAATTGTCCCGTAAAATTGACCGGAGAGCCGTGCGATAAATGACCGCCGTGTTTGAGATCCATCCCCAAAATAGTGTCGCCCGGTTTCAAAATCGAAAAATAAACCGCCATATTGGCTTGAGAACCGGAGTGAGGTTGAACATTCACATGCGCCGCATTGAAAATTTGTTTCAAACGAGTGCGGGCTAGTTCTTCGGCTTCATCTACAAACTCACAGCCGCCATAATAGCGTTTGCCCGGATATCCTTCGGCATATTTAACCGTCATGACGGAACCCAAAGCTTCCAGCACATTTCTGCTGACTAGATTTTCGGATGGAATTAATTCGAGCGTCGTTTCTAAACGGTTCGTTTCTTTTTTGATGACGTTGGCAATTTCAGGATCAAAGTCATTTAATTTTGTCATAAAATATCACCGTGAAGATCTATTTGTAGGGGCTCGCGTCGCCCCCTCCGACGGCAAAGCCGTCGGAGCCTCCCCCTCTCGCTCGCTTTGCTCGCTGGACTCGATATCACCGTGAAGATCCACAAGAACCTTTGCACTCATGTTCCCCATCTATTGAATCCAGTTTCTTGACCCGATTGATGTGACGGCCGCCTTCGAAAGGTGTTTTCAAAAAAACATCGAGAAGGCTTTGAGCCTGATGGACTGCGGTAATTCTGCCGCCGAAGCAGGCAACATTGGCGTCGTTGTGTTCACGGCTAAGCCTTGCATCATCGAAACTTCTCAAGACCGCCGCCCGAACGCCGTGGATTTTGTTCGCCGCAATGCACATGCCAATTCCGCTTCCACAAACCAACACGGCACGCTGGGCCTTCCCTTCCGCCACCGTCTTCGCCGCTTTGGCGCCGAAATCGGGATAATCACAACGCTCTGCCGAGTGACAACCGACATCAAGAATTTCGAAACCTTGAGATTGAAGATGGGTTTTCAAACTTTCTTTCAAAGAAAAACCGGCGTGATCCGCCGCTATTGCAATTTTTATCATAATATCGGGGGGAACGACTCAGCGAAGCCCATTCCCCCCGCACCCCTTTCATTCGCATAGGCTTTGCCGGATGCTCATTCACATAATGCGTCGCCTTTTAGGCAGGAAACTCTAAAAATGCAAGTGCTCCCTATCCCATCGTTTCAGCGATATCCATAAGGAGTTTTTTTATCGTGCCCATTATTTTTTGAGGAGGTTTTTTGAAGGCGAGTTTCAATTCGCCATCGTTATCTTCGATTCTTACCTGAAGCGATTTGGCGGGAATAATCTCCGGCATCTTTGACATACCCAAAAAGGATCCAATAGTTTGCACGAATTCCGAGATATCAATCATACGGCCATTTTCCGGCCCTTGATGAACAGGTAGTTCCACTTCGGTGCTGATGGCTTTCGAAGCCTTTTCATCCACATCATCAATGAGCTCCTTGAGCTTTTCAATAAAATGATCCCCCTTTTCAAAAGTCACATCCTCCGTTTTGCCATCAAAAAGTCCGTCAAAGAGTTTTCGTTTATTGCACACAGCGGCATAGACGCGTTCTTCAATGCACCCGGTCGAAATCAGATTGATGACATTTACCGTCCGTTTTTGGCCAAGGCGATGAACACGCGCAACACGCTGTTCGAGTACCGCGGGATTCCATGGTGTTTCAAGATTGATAACGATGTTCGCGGACTCCTGAAGATTGAGTCCCAAACCGCCGGCATCCGTGGAGAAAAAGACGCAAAGTTTCGGATCTTTGACAAACCGTTCGATCACCCCTGCCCTTTTGTCCGTCGGAAGCGATCCGGAGAAGATGACAGACTCCATGCCACGCACCATCAAAAGATCGCGAATGGACGCCTGTGCAAGAAGGAGCATTCTTTCCCACTGGCTGAAGATGACAAACTTGGCATTCGGAGTGTCGAGCATGTCTTCCATGATTGAGCGGAACTCAAGGAGTTTCGGCGAATGAAATCCCCTGATCTGTGAAAGCGTGAGTGCGGATGTATCCTCGACCAGCGGCTGAAATTTTTGCCACTCATGCTGGGCCAATGCGTTGCTTATAATTCGCATGGCTGTCAGGCACATGAAGGCCCGTTTCATTTCCTGCGGCGTCAGCGGACGTTTTTTTGCCTTGTTTAAAATCTGCGCGAGTGCCGCCTCGTAGTCGTCGTGATGTTTGCCTTGTTCCCCGCTTATTTCAACCGTGTATTCATTGACAATCTTGTCCGGTAACTGGCTAAGCACGACCTTCTTTTCCCGTCGAAGAAAAAACGGCGCAATTTTTTGTCGTAAATGTGAAAGATTGGTAAATCCAATAAGTTTCTGATTCAAATCGAGATTGCCGTACGTGGGCAAAAGCCGCCACATGGGTCCCAGCGCGCGCGGATGCAAAAATTCACAGAGAGAATGGAGTTCCAGAAGTCTGTTTTCAAACGGGGTACCGGTAAGAACTAAGGCAAAAGGACTTTTCAGGCGTTTGATTCCCTTGGCTGTCTTTGTCTCCCAATTCTTGATGCGCTGGGCTTCATCAAGGATAATCATATCGGGAATCCATTGCTTGAGGAGTTCTTCATCGCGAAAAATAATCTCATAATTGACGATCAGGAACATGGCATCACTCGTGTTATAAATTTCCTGCCGTGCCGTCCGGTTTCCCTGTACCATCACCGCTTTTTCTTTCGACAACTTCTCAATTTCGCGCTTCCACTGAAATTTGAGCGACGCCGGACAGAAAACAAGGACTTTGCGGATGCTCGCCAGTTTTTTGATAAAAAGCGATGCCACAATGGCCTGAATAGTTTTTCCAAGGCCCATATCATCTCCCAGAAACGAGCGACGATTTCTCGTTGCGAAGAGAATGCCCTCCTCCTGATACGGATACAGTTTGATGGGGAGTTCCGCTTTAAGAGCACTCCATTCAGGAGATTGGTTTGGTGCCCGCAGAATATTTTTTACCTTTAATTGCCATGCAAGATCCGCGTCCAAATTGTCAACAAGTGCCGCAACAGATTCGGACACAATAACCTCCGGAAGTTTTGAAGATTCAAAACCGCCGGTAATCGCCGCGATGGCATTGGTTAATTTTTTCTTATGGGGAAGATCGGATGATGTGTCGCGCAAATATCCGTCAGGCGTATAAGGGACACCCGCGCATGTTTTTGAAGAAAACAGTTGCGCCTGAATTTCCGAATCGTTCGAATGAACATGAATCTCGCTGTAGGGAGAAATATTGTCTTCACCACGAGTATTTCTGGGTTTGAGAGACACCCATATCTTCGGCGTTTTGCCTCTGCTGTTTATCCCGCGTGTATCCGCAACCTTTTTTTTCACACGCTCGACATGTTTGCATGTCCCAAGCTCGTTTACCAAATAATCGGCACAGTTGCAGGTTGTTTGACCCAAATTCGCAATATCTCTAATTGTCACGGTATAATTTTCATTCATCGTTTGAGAGGCAACAAGATATTCTCCACAATGTCCGTTCTTTGGGTGCTTCAGAATTTTGATCAAATCCAAAAGTTTCTGCGAACGCCTCTTTTTCCTTTCCAGCTCCGTCAATTCGGCAATGTAGCGATCACGATTAAAGAGTCTTGTCCCGCCGGTTTCATCTGTCATTTTATTTTCATCGGTTTCAATGACCTCGCGTTCCTGCCAATAGAGAATCACTGCCACAGCATGTTTGCATAATGGCTCCCAATCGTAGGGACATGTGCAATGGACTTCAGGCGAGCCGTCGCCATTCCATGAAATGGCAACGTCGTAAAGTTCATCACCCTCCACCTCCGCGCGAATTGAATTATCATCGCCGAGTTCAAATGAGAGGACCCTGCCATTCTTGTAATAATCCTGCCCCCTCCGATACACTGCGGATGAAACCCATTCCCGAATATCAAATGCAGGAACGGGAACGGACGTCGCTATTTTCTGGGAAACATCTGCATCTTGTATCGCCATATCATTTCCTCCGTGATTTGTTTTTTGTGAAATCAATTTTTAGTGCATTTTCTCTGAGCAACACTTCTTGAATTTTTTCCCACTCCCGCAACTGCAAGGATCATTGCGGCCAATTCTGGCATCTTCGCGCCGGAAGGGAATGACCACCGGCGGCATCTCATTGTCATCATCCCATGCGTCGTCGTCTTCCTTACGGAACAACACGACATCACCCTCAAAGAATCTCCGATTCAATTTTTCCAATGCTTCTCCATACTGCCTACTTTCAAGCTCAAATTTCGAATCGGGATTGGCAATTGGCTTTCCTTTGCGCTGATAATATTTTTCAACCGAGAAGGGAGTGGGATGACAGACACTTTCTCTTTCGAGGCTCACAATGGCATCACAAAGATCAATATAAAGTTCAAGTTCTTCAGATTCCGCGCGCGTGGTAGGCATCTGTTTTTTTAGAGTTGGAACAAGGGCCCACACCTGCCCACACAAAAAAGGTAACAGTGTTTTGTCACCATAATCGGCCATGCTTCCCGCAACATAGCCCGGATCATAATCAAAACACTCCAGCAGGGCTTTTCGGATTTTCTCATCGCGCACGCCGAGTTTGCAAAGAATGCCAAGATACGTCGTTTTAATATCGCCATTCCCGGCCTGTTCAAACGCTCTGAAAATATTTTTAAATGCGGAAGGACCCATTTTTTCCAGAGCGAGGAGGATCTCGTCAACCAGCACCCGGTTATATTCTTCGGAATGCCGATTGTAGATTTCAACCATTCTCCGAATCGCCGGGATCAATTGTTTCTCTCCTGTGATGCGAACTATATGAATTACCGGCCACTCCATCCGACCACAAAATGCGTCCTCATCACGTAGAAAACCGTCCATGACATCAAGCATCCATCGGTCAGCCACCGGATTTTGTTCCAACAGCATCCTGATCCACTTCACCGCTGGCCACGGTTTTGATAATTTGGCAAACAGATCCTTGTCAATGCTTGCGGGCCCTTCATATATCTTCTTTTCCAGTCTCCGGCCCATTCGTTTTTTTTGCTCGCGCGAAAATGCGCGTGCAAGTGCCTGACTTACCTTACGGGAAAGAGGGGAAGGACAATTCACACAGAAATACTGGCCAGCCTTCATGGAATACCCATCTTCCCCAAGGGAAATGACGGTACGACATTTGGCACATCGTGTTGGTTCATAGGACGGCGTGTTTTGCAATTTTTCAAAATTATATTCGTTGGTTCCATAATAAACGTACATCTCGGCTTCGAAACCGTCTCTGCAAAGAGCACATGCTTTCCAATTCCCTTCATGTCTTTCGGAATGATGGAAACCACAAAGGGTATAACGACGGTGATTCCGCGAACAACTGTTTCGTGCAAAAGAAAAAAGAACGTATTGATCTTCGTCGTCACAAATCCACTGTCCGCAACATTCAGTTTGTGTCAGTTTTTCCGATTTACCGCAAAGACCGCATTGTTGTTTCATCAGAGCCTCCTTGCCGTTTTTTTGCATTTAACGACTCACCCGTGATCTATTCCTTAGCTATTTTGAAAAGAAGGGACAAGTAAAAATATCATAATTTTCTGTTCATTGCATAAACGCGGGGAGTTTTCCCTCAAACAATCCTCTCAGAGCCGGACATGAAATGACACCCTACGCTTTTTCTTTGGGTTGCGATTGTGATTGAATGAAATCGGTCATGTAGCCATATTCCAGCATTGTTTCTACACTGGCGATAGCCGCACGGAGATTAACGGCAATCAGAGGAACACCCGCGAGGGAAATAATAACATCGGCGTTCAGGATAAGTCCTTTATCCAAGACCCGATCTAGCAGATCAACCAATGTGGCTCTGCCTTGTCTTGTTGGTTCCATAAATCCAACCCTAACCATTCACAAATGAATAGGGAGGCCATGGGCCGGTAAAGCGGACATCAAACCCGGGAATCTGGCCGATTCTTTCCAATACAGCTCCCAAGACCGCCGTCTCTCCCTTCTTTTGCAAACAGGAGAGATTTAAAATCATTTGTCGTGGAGGTTCTTCTTTTCTTGTTTTTTCAATCCGGACATCCTCCACGCATTCCCGAATCTGTTTATAAAATACTTTGAAGTAGGCGTCTGCCGCGTTTTCCAAACGCATGTGCATCAGTTCCTCAAGTTTCTTTCGCAAGAGATAGGCCGTCCCTTCCGGTTTGGATTGAATCTCCTTTTCCAGATTTTGCATTTCCGGGTCTTGTTCTTTTATGCGCGGAAGAATAATTGCCGGGTTCCATAAAACCTGGATGCCGAATTCGGCTTTCTGTTTCAGACGGTTTAATTTGTTTTTCAATTCCCCGGATTCTTTTTTCAGCCATTCCGCGAGATTTTCTCTTGCCGACTTGCCCTCAGTGGGAACAATGATCGTATCAAATCCAAAAGGAATAACGGTTTCATATTTTTCCCACGCCACATCCACAATGTTTTGATGAATCAAAAGCCATTCGGCCATGACTTTTTGATCTTCCGAAGCAAAGGGTTTTGGTTCACACTCTTGGATCACGGCTGTAAAACCTGATTCTGCCAGTGCTTGGATGGGTGTTCCCTGAACACCCTGTAATTCCAGAAGTCCCTCCCGATTTCCCTCAGCCAGACAATAAAGGTAGAGACCTTTGTTATTCATAAACAGATTTCCTTTTTTTCGTGAACCCTTTCACGGGGGTGAGCCAATTTGTGCACCATTCCGTCAACGAGATCGTCCAGTCCATCCCGCACAGACCGTACCGCTTCACAAACTCCCTGTTCCTCTTTCAATTTCTCAATGGCCTTGTCCAATTCCATCAATGCCGTCCCCAGACGGTTTACCTGCTCTTCGGTAAGGCTTTTCGATTCCATTCTTTTGATGGACTGGATTCTTAAGGTGTCCCGGATGACTTCAACGACAGCCAGAACAAGCCCCAAAATTCCGTGTTTCAAATCCTTGTCATCAATTTCGATCTTCATTATTTTTTCTTTCCAAACCGCCGGTTCATTTCATCGCGGATTTTTTTCATTTGGGATCCGAATTTTTCACTCTTTTCCCCCTTCTTGAAGAAAGAACGAAAGCCGGGGACGATTTTGTCTACCGTCCCAAGGATGGAATCGGCAACATTCTGTTTTTCTTTTTTTTCGTTCGACATAAAATTCCTTTCGTTACAGGTTTGTTTTTGCCAGAGGTTTTGCAATCCGCACATCCGAAGGAAACGCCAATCCCCATTTGGCCGCTGTTTCAAAGGATGCCAGGGCCGCACGGATTTTGATATTCAGGAGCTCTGTGCCCGCCAGTGAAATGGCAATATCCGCGTTGATGACAAGACCCTTGTCCAAAATACGCTCAACCACATCGGCCAATGTGTCTCCCCTTGTGGCATGGATAACGCCCATCTATTCCTCCTCTTCCGGTCCAAAGTGAATCACGTTGAATTCAAGGTCCAGTGCAATGACATATTTGTTCTTGTCGAAAACATTTGGATATCCGATTTTTTTCAGATATTCATTCAACTCGGTCAGTTCCACCGTCCCCTCCCAACCTTCTTCCGATTTTGTGATTTTCACAAACCGGACTGCCTCCGGTTCCTTGCCCAGTTCGCCTTGACAAAATTTCATTATACAAGTTCTGGCTTCATGAATATCGGGTTTACTCGTCGTTGGATTTTCCATCATTTCCCTCCTTGCGCTCTTGTATGTTTTGTAGCGCTTCTAAACATTCCTGTTCTTTGATTTTGTATTCTTCCTCACCCATTTCATCCATGTCGAGTTTGGCTTGCAGTTCCAAAAGTCTTTGATGAATTTTGTCTTTGTCTCCATAAAGTTCTTCATCCGCCATATCCTTGACCTTCTTTCCAATCCAAAACACAAAATCATCAATTAAAAACATGCTACAACTCCTTTTTGACGTCATTATCCCATCGAATCACAATCTCGATAAAATTGAACGGGGGAATGGGGCCTATATATTTAAACTGGATATCCGATTCCTGTTTTGCCACCAAAGCATTTACGGCCGCATCAAATTCCTGTTGTCTTTTTTCTTCCACCAGAAAAGCCGCGTTCAGAATATTCATGTCCCCAAGGACATTGTTCTTTTTATTCCGGAAAGCATAAGGAGCAAGCTCCCGGATCATGGATTCGGCCACAGCCTTGTTTTTTTCTTCGAGGGCCTCTTTGACAATATGCCCAATTTCAATGAGTGCCCCGCGGCGTTCAGGAGAGGGAAGTTTCAGGATGTTTTCCTTGGCGACCCTTAATTTTTCATTTTCATTGGGAAGGTTGGCAAAAACCTGTTCCAGATTTTTCCAGCGGGCGCGAAAACCATATTCGTTTTTACCACGGATTTCGATCAGGGCCTTGCGAAATTCCACGGTTCTCTCTTCACTTTTTAAAACCTGTTCGATAATTTGTTCCGCGTTTGTAGCCATGGTGCAAAATCTCACGGGAAGGACCGGCTGTGTCTGCAGAACTTTTTCATTCACCAGTTGGTGGGCAATGAGAGTGTCCCGCATCAAGGGATATTTTTTCATGGGTTCTTCCGAAACCACTAAGGCAAAATCTCCACAGGCCACGGAGATGACCGGACTTGTTCCGTGAATCCCGCGAATATCCGGCGGAATCGCCCCCTTATTTTCGATGACGCAATAGACCCATAATCCTGTTATAGGTTGTTCTGTACCCATTTCATTCCTCCTCGTGCAGTTGCAAATTTACAAAACTAAAGGGGGGCATGGGACCCACATAGTGAACCTGAATTCGGTTTCCGGAATCATCCCCCAATTTTTCAACGACGTTGTCAAATTCCCCGAGCCGATCCTTCTCAACCAGAAAAGCCGCATGGGCAACCATTTCATCCCCTTTTGCTTCCATCTCGCAAAAGTCTTTGGCCATTTTCTTAAGTAGTCTTAAATATTCTTTGCCCTCGACCGCTTTCTTTTCTTCCAGAGCGATGGCCACCAACTCGCCGATATGAACGAGGCTTCTCTGATCCCTCATTACTCCCTGTGCTTTAATTGCTCTTATTTTTTTGTTTTCCTTCGCAATCTCTCCGTAGATTTCTTTCATCTCTTTCCAGACAAATTTGATATCCACTTCCACTTTGCCGCTGATTTCTTTCAATTCATTTTTTAATTGCCTGGAATTTCTTTTCAGAAAGGAAATGATTGCGTCCGCCGTTTCGGCCACGGTGCAAAAGCGCATGGGCAGAACTGTGTGGGACTCCATGATTTTTTCGATCACTTTCGTGTGGGCCGTGAAATTCTCTCTGGAAAGGACATAATGATCCATCAAGGCGTTGCTGACGACGGCGGCCAGCCCATTAACCCCGATGGAGGTTACTTCATCATGGTGTCCCCCAACGCCGATCGAACCAAAGTTGGGTGTTTCGTCAGTCGCGATAATGCCATAGATATATTTTCCTTCGTGTTTCATCTTCTTTCTCCATTCACGTTAAACAAAGAGACAGAAACGGGTTTCAATCCTCCTCTGTGATACGACTTTAGAAATTCATAAGCCTGATGGAGTGTTTCAAATTCCTTTTCACCGAATCCGGAATGGGTGTCGGGATGACACTGCCGGGCCCTCTTTTGGTAAGCCTTTTTGACCTGATCCAGCGTGGTCAAATCCTTTAGCATCAGGATTTCCTTGGCCCAGTCAATTTTCTCCGTTTCAAAGCGCTGGATTGTCACGGTGGCAAAACTGTAGGGAGGGAGGGGACCGACACATTTAAAATTCAGTTTGCCTTCAAAATCACGGTCTAATGTTTCCAATAATTTAAAAAACCCCGCCTCTTCCCGCCGGTCGAGCAGAAAGGAGGCGTTGAAAACCATCTCGTCGTTCATCAAGGCATGAGTGACAATTTTCTCTCCGGCGTTTTTCAATTTGGTTGTAATCGCCGTTTCATAACGTCTGGCTTCTTCCTTCAACCGGATTGACAATCGGGCACCCACGGTAATTCTTGCCGCTTCCCCCTCATGCGAGCAAAGCTCGCTGGGGGAAAGTTTTTCCAAATCCTTTTTTAATTTTAAAATGATGGGGTCTTTCGCGGCGATCTCCTGCAAAAGTTGTTTGACATCCCATGTAGCGATCACACCCATTTCGCAACAATTTTTTATTTTATCAAACCACTGTTCCAGCCGCTCTCTGCTTTGGGATAGAATTTTATGCATTTCATCCCGGTCCTTCAATAGCGTTCCGAATTTGCATGGGAGAATAAATTGAACCTTCATGATGGTTTCGAGAGTTTCTTGATGGGCGAGAAGTTGTCTGACCAATTGTTCTTTGTTTGAGGAGCCGAAATTCTTGACCGGTGGCGGACCGACAACCGCGGCAAGATTTTTATCGGGGAGGGAGATGACAATTTCTTTTTCTTTATTTCCCAAGGCAAACCCGATGGGTCCAAAGTTTTTTTCGACTTCCGACTCGATAAAACCGTAGAGGTAGCAATTCATTTTTTGACCTCCAGTTTGAGTTTTTCAAGCCTCTCTTTTGTCGCGACATCAAAATGCTCTTTTTTGACAAGGAACTTTTGCGCCATTTCGTTTGCTTTTTCCTTGTGGCTTTCAATAAATTCCCGAATGGCAAGGGCCACGGCCTGCCTGCAGATTGATTCAATCTCGGCACCGCTGAAACCTGCAGTCTCTTTTGCCAACTTTTCCAAATCGATTTTCTTTTCCATCGGTTTGTCTCTTGTATGAATGGCAAGAATAGCCTCGCGCGTCTTTAGGTCCGGCAATCCGACAGTCAGGAGGTGGTCAAAACGGCCCGGGCGGATGAGTGCAGGATCGATGAGATCGGGACGATTGGTTGCCCCCAACACGACGACACCGCGCAGTCCTTCGAGACCGTCCAGTTCCGTCAAAAATTGGCTCATGGTTCTGTTCATGACTCCGGAGTCTCCCTCGCCCGTGCCTCGCTTCGGGGCGATGGAGTCGATTTCATCAAAAAAGAGAATGCAAGGAGAAGCCTGCTTGGCTTTTTTGAAAATTTCACGGACTCCCTTTTCAGTTTCGCCGATCCACTTTGAAACAAGCTCCGGACCCTTGATTGAAATAAAATTGACTTCCGATTCGGTAGCCAAAGCTTTGGCTAGAAGTGTTTTTCCTGTTCCGGGAGGTCCCTCCAGAAGGATTCCCCTGTCTGGTTCCATATCCGCTACCGAGAAAAGTTTTCCGTAGCGCAAGGGCCACTCTGCTGTTTCGATCAGGATTCTTTTCGCCTCTTCAAGTCCCCCCACATCCGACCAATGAACATTGGGCGTTTCAATGGAAACTTCGCGAATGGCAGAGGGTTCAATCTCATTCAACGCCTGCAGAAAATGAGTTTGGGAAATTTCCAAGGATGCGATCACCTCATCGGGAATTTCTTCCAGACGGATATCTCCCTTTGTCATCGACTCCCTTAAACACGTCATCGCGGCTTCGCGGGCGAGAGCTTCCAGATCGGCTCCGACATAGCCGTGCGTGATGTCGGCCAGTTTTTCCAGACTGACATCCTCCGCGAGGGGCATCCCGCGTGTATGGATTTCCAGAATTTTTAGCCTGCCATTACGATCGGGAATTCCGATTATTATTTCTCTGTCGAAACGTCCGGGGCGCCTTAACGCCGGATCCAAAAGATCGGGCATGTTGGTGGCACCGATAACAATAATTTCTCCGCGTGATTTCAAACCATCCATCAACGACAAAAGGGTGGCGACGATTCTTTTTTCAACCTCTCCCTGAACATTGGCTCTCTTGGGAGCTACCGAATCAATTTCGTCGATAAAAATAATGGAAGGCGATTGACGACTTGCTTCTTCGAAAATGCTTCGTAAATGTTGCTCGCTTTCGCCATAAAATTTATGCACAATTTCGGGACCGTTAACGGTGAAGAAACTGGCTTCCGACTCGTGGGCTACCGCGCGGGCGATCAATGTTTTTCCGGTCCCCGGGGGACCATAGAGCAAAACTCCTTTGGGAGGATCAATTCCCAGACGATCAAAGACCTCCGGATGTTTTAAAGGGAGCTCCACCATTTCGCGAATCCGTCCGATGGCTTTATCGAGACCACCGATATCCTCGTACGAAACGACAGGACGTTTTTTTTCCTCACCCTTTGTCTCCTGACCTTCAAACCGAATTTGAGTGGTTGCTGTAATCAGGACCGGACCTTCCGGGGAAGTATCAATCACCTGAAAATCCCTTGTCCTCGAACCAAATAAAAGGGCGCGAACTTTGTCTCCCTTGAGGGCGGGGAGGCCTTCCAATAATCTTCCCACATAATTGTCCGATGCCGAAATCGAACGCTGTCTCGATTCAACCGATGTTTTAAGAGTTAAAAATTTGGCCATTTGTACGGTTGCGGGACTTATGAGAACTTTTTCATCGAGTCCCACTTTGGCGTTCTCGCGGACAATCCCGTCCATCTGGATGCATTTTTTTCCGCGAAGTTCCTGATAGATTGGTGCCAATTTGGCAACGGTGGTTCTTTTTCCCTCGATGAAAATAATATCTCCAACATGGAGCCCAAGTTTTTCCATGTCTGCCGGGTCGAGTCTTGCCAAACCCCGACCGACATCTTTAACAAGGGCTTCACTGACACGAAGGGTTAAAGACTCTGGTCTGGAACGAAGGGATGTCAGTTTTGCCGGATTCGTCATTGTGTACCTCTAATGAATTTTTTTCTTAAGCTTCAATTCCATCATTCCGTTTCGATAACTGAATTGGGCGTTATTTTCCTCCACCGGGCTTTTCAGCAAAATTTCCTTGTTGTATTTTCTTTTTCCCGTGGTGGACAAGGCGACCACGTCGCCATGAACCTCGTAATGAATTTCCTGTTCGGTGACACCGGGAAGTTCTGCAACAATCTGGATCGTATTTCCCTCCTCGAAGATATCAATAATAGGTTCCCGGGTTTCTTCCACCACCGGGCCCTTTGGAGTTTTTTTGATATTGCCAAAAGGCTGGATGATGGGTCGTCTGGTTCCTCCGGGTCCCGCCATTGTGCGGATGGTAAATCCGTAAACCCCTTTCGCTTCTTTTTCACCCGGAACATTAAACTCGCCGCTTTTTTCAAGGACGCCCCCCTCTTTGCTGACCTTGTCCGCCAAATCAATAAGGCTTCCCAGCCCTTTGAAAAGCCCACCAAGCAATCCCTCCTTATCTTCTTTTTTCATAAAGTTTTTCTCCCTGTCCCTAAAAGTGAAGGGGCATCTTTTTCAGTCTTTTTCCATTTTCAGAATGCTCTGTCGTTTTTCTTTCTGGAGAAGGTCCTTTTTTCAATCGGGCCAAGATTTTTTCGGTCTCCTTAAAATCGGCATCAATCCCATCAAGCAATCTGTTAATATCCTTGAGTCTTTCTTCCATGGACTGTTTCTTGCTGAGAAGACTTTCCCGTCTCACCGTGAGCATATAGAGCCGATTGGCCTGGTTGGCCAGATCACCTCTTCTGCAACTGACGTGACGAATATCGGATGCCCCCCTGCTTGACGTACAACCCCTTGGCAATTTTTGAGATATTGGCATAGTTACCCCTTTCTTAATTTTTTCAGAAGCCGTTTTACTCTCGATTCCGGACGGCAAAAATGTTTGATCGACTCGCCCACAATTTTTTTAACTTTTTCAGAAGTTGCCTCGCTCCCGACCCGGGATGTCTCGGAGGCTAAAATATCGATGCAGATTTGTGTGAAGAGGGGATTTTTACTGCTGATTTGGACACTGTGATTATACTCCTTGACTGCCTTGGCAATCATGACACAGCCGCGTACCGTGGGTGCAAATTCGTACTGACCACTCTTCCTTAGATGACGGACAACTTTCACAATCTTGGCCGCATCTGTCCATTCAAGCCCCGACTTGTTTTTGGTAATCATGACTTCTGTTTCCTGATCGAAACTTCCAAGATCAAGAGTGACCATTCTGTCTCTCAAGGCATCCTGAGTGCGGTGAACCCCCGCATATTCTTCAGGGTTTGATGTGAAAATGGCATGAAAATTGGTTGGGACATTGAGATAGCCTTCAGAACCCTCTTCTTGATTCAAGGACATATCCAAAATTCCCTCCTGAAGAACCGACAAAAGAACATTGTTGGCTTCTGGGCGGGAACGGGTGAATTCATCATAAATGAGAGTATAGCCGTTTTTGACGGCAACCGTGAGACGGTTGTCCACCCATCGTTTGGAAGCATCTTCCTCCACCTTCAAAACGGAGGCGATAAAATTATCGCGGAGTTTCTTCAGATGGTAACCGGTTTCCGAACCGATCAGATTGGCGGTGGTCAATGTTTCGTCACCATGGATCAAGACAACAGGACGGCCCAAAAGTTCCGCAACTCTCAAGGCCAAGGTTGTTTTGCCCGTTCCGGAAATTCCCCGAAAATGAATCGGGAAACCTGCCTTAAGATAGTGGAGGGACCGATTCATAATGGATT
Source organism: Deltaproteobacteria bacterium (assembly GCA_016213065.1). Taxonomy (NCBI): domain Bacteria; kingdom Pseudomonadati; phylum Myxococcota; class Myxococcia; species Deltaproteobacteria bacterium. Next base: position 558 of record JACRBV010000124.1, on the reverse strand, counting down.
TTACAAAAGGTGTCTCCACAAAGTCTTTGCCCGCCTGAGGCTGAATAACGGTTATTTGTTCTTCATCCGACATGAGTCCTCCCTCCAACACCATGGCAAAAACTGCAGGGGAGACCGGTCTCAACGTCTTTACCGGTGCCGGAGCAGGTTTTGCAAAGTGCATCTTTCTTTTTCTGGTTTTTTAGACTGATGACCCCGCGACCCATGCAGATCGTGCAGGTATTCTGCGAATTGAAAGCAACGCCGCTACCCTTGCAGTAAGTGCAGGTTTGAAAAGGAACATGAACATGATGTTCTTTTCTTCCATTACAAACTTGGCATATCGATCCAGTATAAAGCTGATCAAAAGGATCCTTCCCTGTTCCACGGCAAAATACACAGGAAATCCGTTTCATTTGGGGGAAGTGTTTTTTTGTGACAAGCTTTGACATCTCATCCTCCAGGGAGTACCAGCCCGGCCATTTTTCAAAAAAAGGGACGGGGTGATTCTCCGTGCAAAGGCTATGGTCCGGCAAGGCCAGACCTTGACTCAATGAGCTTTTTTATGCTCGAAAGTCT
>JACRBV010000123.1 GCA_016213065.1 Deltaproteobacteria bacterium | reverse complement strand
CCTCCAGGCGAAATAATCAAAGAAAGATCCACCCCGGCAACTCGCCCTACCCGGATTTCACTATAAATTCAAAATAATAAAAACCTTTGATTGTCATTTTGCCTTTTTTCACCCGCCAATTCAACAAAAAAACCCCAACTTTTTCAATATTTCGGTGGAAAAGTTTTTCAACCACGACTTGTGGCTGAATTGATTGAGTTGTGTCAAGGCAAGCCAAATCTTTTAGACCTGCTGATGGGTCAAGATTGTGAGGAAAACCATGGTTTTGATAAACAGGCTTTACAGGATGGAGGATGTACCGGCGAATGATTATTCATCCTTGCTCCAATATGCATTCAAAGCGGCAAAAATACCGCTGGCAGGAGACGCAACCCTGGGCTGTTGGACACAATCCCTTCGGGGTTGCCCAAACCACAGCGCCGGGCATTTGTCGGCAACCGCAACGCGGTTTGCCTCACAGCCCAAGGTTGGCGCGGAGTGCCGACCTTGGGGAAATGACCCCTCCCAACAACAACCCCAGCGGGGTTGTGTCATTGTTTTTTATGCGTATTTGGGAAACAGCCTGAATCATGCGGATGATATTGCAAATAGGAATTACATTCTGTGCAGACTGTCAAAATTTTTTCTTGGCATTTTGCCCACGGATTCCATTGAGGAACCAGTCTCCTCATTTGGCTATAGTAAAACAAAAAAGGCCTGCGCGAAAACCCGTAAGCCCTTTGTAATCGAATGGAGCTGAGGGGGATCGAACCCCTGACCTCATGAATGCCGTCCTTAAAACAAAAACGTGATTCCTTTATAAATCAATTTGTTAGGATGGGCGTCCGTTGCCGATTCATGCCCTTTTACACCTGTTTTTACTTATACGTTTCACAAAAGTCTCACAAAGAAGGAAAGTTTGTGTAAAGTATTCTCACAATTGACCGAGCGATCAGTCCGTGGTTGGGTTGAAGCCAAAAAAAACTCCAGGCTTGAAAAGATGTTGACAAGTATAATCCATCGGATTACAACAAACATATGATAGCGGTTGCCGAGGTGCCGGAATATATCCGCCGGGCGGAGAAACTTTTAACGGAGGTGGAACGTCAGGACGTTGTGAACTACTTGGCGATGCATCCCAAAGAGGGTGATCTGATTCCTGGCACCGCCGGCGGTGTTCGGAAGTTACGATGGAGCAGAGGCGGGCGTGGCAAGAGTAGTGGGGTGCGGGTGATTTATTATTATCACAGCGAAGCGATGCCGCTTTATTTGCTAACCTTGTTTGCAAAAAACGAGATGGACAATTTGAGCAAGGCTGAATGCAACAATTTAGCAAAACTTGTAGACATTCTAGTTACAACTTGGATGGAGAGATGAGATATGGGAACCAATTTTGAAAGCATCGCGCGTGGGTTGAAAGAAGCAGTCGCCCACGCAAAAGGGAAAAAGGTCGCGGTAAAAATTTACAAGCCCAAGCCGGTCAATGTCTCCGCATTGCGCCAACGTATGGGCATGACTCAGGAGCAGTTTGCTGCCAGATTTGGGTTTTCTGTTGCAACTCTACGACATTGGGAACGCGGAGATCGTACGCCCCATGGTGCGGCATTAGTATTGCTTAACGTTATCAATCACGCGCCAGAGGCGGTAAGCGCAGCGTTGCGTTAAGGAAGAAAAGCGATATGGAAGCATTGAAAATTCTCGAAGGCAAACCTTCGTTGAACTGGGAGTACGATGAAGAAGCCGACGTTTTATATGTTTGCGCTGGTGATCCGCGTCCTGCTTGGAAAGGATATTGGGGAAGGTGTTATAGTCCGTTACGACGAAAAAGCGCGGGAAGTTGTCGGCATTACCATCATCGGTATTATGGCACGACTTACAAAAGACGATCTAATTTCATAGATTTCGCTATATCATTCACCGTCCAAGGATGAAGCGGTATTATGGGTTATTGTGATGGGCAACGGAATGAAAGACCTTAAAAAGAAAAAACTGAAGGCCAATGGATGGGCAGTAGGATCAACGGCGGATTTCTTGGGTTTGACGGCAGAAGAAGTGGAATATTTCCAAAGGTTTAATTTATAATGGAGTTTCACAAAAAAGCAAAAGGGTCTACGCCAAAACGACGTAAACCCTTGTGTAATCGAATGGAGCTGAGGGGGATCGAACCCCTGACCTCATGAATGCCATTCTTAAAATAAAAACGTTATTCTTTTATAAATCAACTGGTTATGATGGGCGTCCGTTGCCGATTCATGCCCTTTTACACCTGTTTTTACCTATACGTTTCACAAAAGTTTCACAAAGATAAGGAAGTGTAATTTGATTTTCCCGATGGTATGGATATGGCAATTTGGGGTAGAAGTAGGTAATATATGAGCAGGTCAATAATCGGAAGCAACTTTATGAAACGAAACGTAATCCAAATTATTTTGTATCCGGGTGACCAAAGCGGTTATGTGGCAGAGTGTGTCAATTTGCCGGTCGTTACGCAGGGATTAACGATAGATGAAACAGTTAAAAATATGCAGGAGGCGTTGGCTCTGCATTTGGAAGGCGAAAACTT
>JACRBV010000122.1 GCA_016213065.1 Deltaproteobacteria bacterium | reverse complement strand
TTTCTCGCTTGGGCTTCACGCTAACTCCTCGCGGAGTAGTACGTGCCAAGTCCGATACAGCGTGCGTCAGGTCGCTTCGCCGGCAAATCTCTCATTCGCAGGTATTTGATAAACTTCTTGGCGCACATGGTTTTATACTAGTTTAAAGAATTCTTCTCGGCAAGAAATTTTACGACTTTTTCAAAACGGTTTGTTCGGTACTTTTCCCCAATCTTTTAAGAATTTTTCAATTCCTGCGTCTGTCAGTGGGTGCTTCATCAGTTGTTTGATGACGGGGAGCGGGATGGTGCAAATATCGGCTCCGAGCATGGCCGCTTCCTTGACGTGAATGGGATTGCGAATACTGGCGACCAGAATTTCTGTTTTGAGAGCGAAGTTGCGATAAATCTGCAAAATATCGGCGATCAAATCCATTCCTGTTTCGCTGATGTCATCCAATCTTCCGACGAAGGGACTGACAATCTTTGCCCCGGCTTTTGCAATCAACAGCGCCTGACTCGAAGAAAAACAGAGTGTGCAATTGGTTTTGATTCCTTCCGACGCAAGTTGTTTGATGGCCTTAAGACCTTCTACAGTGCTTGGAATTTTGACAACAACATTGGGACCAAAATCGGCAAGGCGATGACTTTCATCGAGCATTCCCTTAGCCGTTAAACTCACCGTTTCCAGACTGACGGGACCTTTGATCTCTTGCAAAATTTCTTTGACGACTGTCTTGAAATCGCGTCCGGTTTTGGCAACCAAACTGGGATTGGTGGTGACTCCATCCAAAATTCCCATCGCATTGGCTTCTTTAATTTCATTGATATCCGCAGAATCGATAAAAATTTTCATGGGGCCTTTCTTTTTCATTCTTTCTATTGAAAATCAAGGAGATTGTGACTGCGTGTGATTGCGCTTTCAGATGCCTAAAACGTTTAAACCGTGGGCGTGCGCGGCTTGCGCCAATTCCTGATCATGAGTGGCCAAAAAAAAAGACTCTCCCCTTGTTTCCTGCCATAACAAGGCAGTGGCCAAATGAAGCCCATCAAGAGATCCCACGGGAGAAGCAAATGGTTGTTCTGCCCTTTGAATGATTTTTTCGGTCAGAGGCAGAAGAGCAATGGTATCCAGTAGAGAAAAAAAAGCTTTTCGAATTTTTACGGTGTCTTCATTGGATAAAACCCCGCGAAATCGGAGCCGTTCAATGGTGCGCAGACATTCCAAACGGAGCAGGCGGCTTGCAAACCCTTTTCGTATCTGACGCCACTGGGGGAGGGCATGGGATTCACGCAAAAGTTTTCTTAACACGACGGAGCTGTCCAGATAACAAATCATCTCCTGCTTCTTTCTTCCAGAAGTATCTCGACCGGATCAGTAGAGGAAACTACATCCATTCCTGAAAAGGTCTTCAGAGTTTCGTATCCTTTTTTTGGAGGGATGAGATCAAAGGCCTCTTCTTCCCCTTTTTTCAACGGGACGATTCGGCCGATGGGTGTATTCCGATCTTTTATTATGACCTCCATTCCCTGGCGCACTTTTTTGAGATACTTGCTGAGGTGGTTTCTTAACTCTCCAACTTTGACTTTAATCATGGCTAAACTTAGCCATATTTAGACAAGTTTGTCAAATTTAAATTTTTCCGGCGCGGTAGAAGATTATCTGAATTTTTTCAAGTGTGACGAGGCCTTTTTCAATGATTCCGTCAAGTTTTTTGATATCGATAAAAATTTTCATAAAATTTCCTTTCCTAAGTTAAACGCGAAAGCCAAATACCCCCAAATAGAGCCGTAAAGCAACCAAAAATATGGAGTGAAATATTTCCAAAAACTTTCAAAAGTTCTCTATCCTTGGCTAATGTCCAAGTCTCCAATGCAAAGTCCGAATACGTTGTAAAGCCTCCCAAAATACCGACAAGCAGGAAGAGCTTAAAAGAGGGATGAAATAAAATGGAGTCTTTTGTTGAAGCCGCAAAAAAACCGATCAAAAAACAACCGGAAATATTGACAAGGATAGTGCCGTAGGGAAAGGCAATGCCGAACGTGTGGAACTGAAAGTTTGCAACAAAAACCGGAAGACACTTCCCAAAGCCCCGCCTGTCGCTACAATGGCCAATTTTGTGATCACGATTATTCCATCTCCAAAACAAAGAAAAAGAGCAACATCAGAATCAGCCCTAGTGGAACTCCCAATTTTGCCCATTCTTTGGAAGGGATTTTTAATTTTGAAGCGGCAACAATGTTGGGGATGTTGCCCGGGATCAGCATGCCGCCGGCGATTAACAGACCCATCAGTAATTTTTTGATTTGAATCGGTGTCATGCTGGGGCCAATTTCAGTCGCTGTGAGTGTGGCGTTGTCGAGAATGGCGGAGATCATGTTGATCCAATATAAAACATCGCCGGAAATTTTTACGAGATAGGTGTCGATCATCGGTTTGAAACCCTGACCCAAAAAGACAAGGGCCATGACGAAGAAATAAACCTTGATGGTTCGCACAACAATTTCTTTATAATTTTCTTCGCGATGAGTTCCGGTAAGGCCTTGGTCCTGTTTTTTGTCGTGAAAAAAAAGAGAAAGAATCGATAAAGCAAAAACTCCCGCGACAATCTCGATTCCCAGCAATTTTATGAGATACCAGAAATTGACATCGGGCCATGATTTTAGTTTGGCGATGGCAATGGTGGACAGAGGCTCGCCAATCGGGGTAAGCGCGGCGCCAAGGCCAATGGCAAAGCAGGCGATGATGACAAAGCGGGTCTCAAATTGTTTGTCGAGTTTGAGCATGCTGATCACTTCAACCAACACCAAAGAAGCAATGATGGCTGTGATGATGCTGGAAGCCAGACCCAAAATCAGAATCAAAAAGAAAACGAAAATGGGAACCGGGATTTTCTCAAGCAGTTTTTGAATCCCCGAATCAAGCTTTCGACGCGACCATTTGAATAAAAGTCCAAAGACAAGCACAGCGGCGGTGATGGGTAATGGATCTCTGAGGGCCTCCATAGCGAGATGGCCGCTCATTTGCCGCGAGATAAGACTGGCGGAAACTCCCATGACAAATAAAAAAATCTCCAGATTGTGTTCAATTTTTTTGAAACAAAAAGGAAGAATCAAAACAGCAATCAGAATGACAAAAAGCCCCAGTATCATTGCAGGGTTTTTAGCATGTCTTTAAGAAGTTCTGCCACCGTTTTTTGCAAGACCGGATGAAGCCAGTCTGGTTCCACTTCATGGAGCGGATGCAAAACAAAGAGCCTTTGGTGGAGTTCCGGGTGAGGAATTTGCAAATGCTTTGTGTCGACAACATGATCTTTGTAAAAAAGAATATCGATGTCGATCGTGCGCGGTTGCCATTTTTTTTCTGAAAAGCGTCTCCCCAGTTCATGTTCAATGGTTTTGCAAATGTAGAGGAGTTCGAAAGGAGTAAAATCAGTTTTTATTTTGGCAACACCATTCAAAAAATTGGGATGTGTTTCCCCGGGAAGGGTTTTTGCTTTGGTATCATGCCACTGGGAAATTTTTATGCACTGAATGCCAAAGCCTTCTTTGAGAAGAGACAGGGCTCTCTCACAATTCTTTTTTCTGTCTTTCAAATTGGAACCGAGTGATAAAAAAACAGGCATATGTTTGTCAGGATATTGTTTTTTTGATTCGCGTAACGGCTTCCAATAGTCTTTCCTTTGGTGCGGTGAGTGTCAAACGGAAAAACCCTTCGCCCGCTTCGCCGAAGGCGGTGCCCGGAGTAACCACAACACCTTGGTCCAGCAAATGGGCCGCCATGGTGCTTGATGTCTGGCCATTCGGGACATCAATCCAGAGATAGAAAGTAGCTTTTGGCGGAGTGACTTTGAGTCCGATTTTTTTGAGTGCCTCCACAAAAACATCTCTGCGCTCCTGATAAACATGCCGTATGGGCGGAGTTAGCTCCTCGGCATGTTCCAAAGCGAAAATCCCCGCCTCCTGAATCGCCGAAAATTGACCCGAGTCCGTGTACATTTTGATGGTGGCTAGACCTTTAATGATATCGGCATTGCCGACGGCAAAACCAAGCCGCCATCCGGTCATGTTGAATGTTTTGGAAAGAGAATGAAACTCAACGCCCACTTCTTTGGCCCCGGGCGTTTTCAGAAAACTCACCGGTTTGTGCCCATCATAATAAATTTCAGTGTAAGGAGCATCGTGGCAAACAATTACTTGATGATGTTTTGCAAAGTCCACGACCTCTTCGAAAAAAGTGTCCGTGGCGATGGCGGCTGTCGGATTGTTGGGGTAATTCAAGTGCAACATTTTCGCTTTTTGCGCGGTGTGTTCAGGAATTAATTTTAAATCAGGCAAAAACTGGTTGGTTTTGTGAAGGGGTATCAGGTAGGGAAGCCCTCCGGCAAATTTTGTGCCGTTGGCATAAACAGGATAACCGGGCGTGGGCACCAGCACGATGTCTCCGGGATCGATGAAGGCGTAATGAATATTTGCAATACCTTCTTTTGAACCAATCAGGGCCAGCACTTCTGTTTTGGGATCAACCTGCACTCCGAAACGTTTCAAATACCAGCGTGAAACCGCTTCTCTGAATTTTAATGTCCCTTCGTAGGGGGGATAAGAGTGATATTCCGGTTTGGTGATCGCTTGTTGCATGCATTCAATAATCGGTTTGGGAGTTGGAATATCCGGATCGCCAATACTTAAGTCGATCAGATCAACTCCTTTGAGTCTCAATTCCCGTTTTTTCCTGTCCAATTTGGCGAAGGGGTAGGGGGGAAGTTGTTGTATGCGTTTGGAATAGTGCACGTTAGTTTTTTAAAACATCGATCATTGTATAAAGTCCAGCCTTTTTGCCAAGAATCCATTTCGCCGCTCTTAAAGAACCCATCGCAAAAATTTTGCGATCGAGTGCGCGGTGGGAGAGAGTTATTTCTTCAGACTCCGATGCAAAAACAATGGTGTGATCTCCGATAACTTCTCCTTCTCTTTTCGATTTGATCAACGGTGTTTTCCCAGACAGTTTTTCCACAACATATCCCATACTTTTTGCGGTGCCGGAGGGCTTGTCTTTTTTGTGGATATGATGCGTTTCCGAAATTTCAATCTTAAAATCCGGTCCCAATCGTTCTGTGGCAACACCGATCAATTCAAAAAGAAGATTCACGCCAACCGACATATTTGCGGAATGAACAATGGCAATTTCTTGCGAAGCCTTCTTTAAAATAGATTGTTCTTCGACTCCAATCCCTGTTGTACCAAGGACAAGCGGTTTCTTGTGTTCCGCGGCGAGACGAATATTTTTTTGCGAAGCTTCCGGCAAACTAAAATCAATGAGGAGATCACCTTTTTCAATACACGATTCCAAAGATTGTTGTCTGTTGACTCTGCCGACGATATTAAAATCTTTTGATTGTTCCGCCAATTGGCAAACCAGTGTTCCCATTCTTCCGGTTGCCCCGCAAACAATCAATCGAATCAGATTAGAGCCCATAGTCCTTCATCACTCTCTTTAATTCTTCTTTATTTTTGTCGCTCATGCCACACAAGGGAAGTCGAAATTCTTCCTGACATTTTCCCATGAGTGCCAAAGCTGTTTTGACAGGAATGGGATTGGTTTCAATAAACATGATTTTATTGAGCGCCTGCAAATGCTCTTGTTCCGACAAGGCTTGTTTTTTATCGCCCGCCGCAAAAAGGTCCCACACCTTGGCGACAAGTTGGGGTGCAACATTGGCTGTCACGGAAATGGTACCCTTCCCGCCCAGCATATAGATTTGGGCATTCTGCGCATCTTCTCCCGAATAAACTCCGAAATTGGAATCAACGCCCGCAAGGATCGCCGCAATCTGTTCCAATTTTTCTGAAGCTTCTTTGATGCCAACAATATTATCGATTTTAGAAAGACGCAGAGTCGTTGTTGTTTCCAGATTCACGGAAGTTCGGCCGGGAACATTATAAAGCACGAGAGGAAAATCCACCGCGGAAGCAATCGCTTTGAAATGTTGGTAGAGTCCCTCTTGAGTTGGTTTGTTATAATAAGGAGTGACTTGGAGAGTTCCCTCCGCCCCTGCTTTTTTTGCCTGCTTTGCAAGTTTGATGGCTTTCTCCGTGGAGTTGGATCCGGCGCCGGCAAGCACAGGGATTCTTTTCGCCGCCTGTTCTACAACAAGGGTGATAATTCTTTCGTGTTCTTCATCGCTGATTGTGGGGGCTTCCCCGGTAGTGCCGCATGGGATGATGCAATCTGTTCCCGATTGAATCTGCCAATCCACCAAATGACGAAGGGCTGTTTCATCGATTTTATTATTTTTAAAGGGAGTGATGAGGGCCACCATGGACCCTTTGAAGAGTGGAAGCATAAGAAGCAAAACCAAAGATTAGAAACTAAAAATTAAAAACACATATTAAAAATCAAAAACATAAACTAAGAATATTTTTGAACTTTGGTTTATGTTTTTAATTTTTGGTTTTTAATCTTTCATTTTACAAATAATATTGGCCTTCACAAATGGCTTCTGCAGGACCGGACAACCAAACAAAATTGGTTTCACGATCCCATTCCACTTCCAGTTTGCCACCCGGAAGTTGAATTTTTGCTTTTCGTTCCGTAAATCCGTTTAACACGCTGGCAATTAAGGAAGCGGCGGCGCCTGTACCACATGCAAGTGTTTCGCCACAGCCTCTTTCCCAAACCCGGATTTTCAGTTCATTCAAAGAAACAACATTGACAAAGCTGACATTCGTTCTTTTCGGAAAAAGATGATAATTTTCCAGCAGAGGCCCGAATTTTTCAATTGCGAGATTATCAAGATTTTCCTGAAAAATAATGCAATGTGGATTGCCCAAAGAAAGGCAGGTGATACGAAAATCTTTATTATCAATTTTTAGAGGACGGTTGATAATGCGGCCGCTCAAATTGACCGGGATTTCTTTCCCTTTCATTTTGGGTTCGCCCAGATTCACTTCCATATTTTTTGCAGAGACTTTTGCTTCACGAATGCCGGCCAGTGTTTCAATGGTCATTTCCTTTTTCTGGGTATATTTTTTATCTTTTATATAGCGAGCCAAACAGCGAATGCCGTTGCCGCACATTTCGGCCTCAGAACCATCGGCATTAAAAATCTGCATTTTGAAATCGGCTTTTCTTGATTTAAACAACAGGAGGAGCTGATCGGCTCCGATGCCAAATCTGCGATCGCACATTTTTTTGGCTAATCGTTGTGGGTTTTGGACTTTTGACTTAAGGCAATCGATGATAATGCAGTCATTGCCGGCCCCCTGCATCTTCGTAAATTGAACGCTTTTTTGTTTTGAGACCATAAATACCTGCCCTAAGTGGTTGAAATCATTGATGAAAAATCTGCTGGATAGTAACAAGCTTTGAAGAGGCTGTCAAGGCTTATGTCTTTTTTCGAG
>JACRBV010000121.1 GCA_016213065.1 Deltaproteobacteria bacterium | reverse complement strand
GATTGGTTGTGCGCCGTAGGGTGCGCCGGTTTTTAAAATGGCTTTCCAGAGCGGAACGGCCTGTTCGTTTTTGCAAAAAATTTCCACTCCGTCTTCACCGGTGTAACCCGTTCTTGCGAGGATGCAATCTTTTTGGCCAGCAAGTGTGGCGGTGACAAACCGAAAAGTTTTCAAACCGGTTATTGGGGCGTCGGTCAGTTTTTGGATAATCTCGACAGCTTTAGGTCCTTGTAAAGCCAATAAGCAAGTCTCTTCACTTATATTTTTGATTTTTAATCTGTCATTTTGATCTTTGATTTTTGATTTTTGATTTTGAATAATCCAATTCCAGTCCTTTTCAATGTTGGAAGCATTAACCACCATAATAAAATCATCCGCCGACTTCCGGTAAACAAGGATGTCATCCACAAGTCCGCCGGTTTTATTGCAGAGAAGGGAATATTGTGCTTGGCCATCAACGAGTTTGGCAACGTTGTTTGCGGTGAGATAATTTAAAAAGGGAAGCGCCTCTGCACCGGTAAAAGAAAATTCACCCATGTGACTCACATCAAAAAGTCCTGCAGTATGGCGAACCGTGTTGTGTTCCTCCACAACGCCTTTGTATTGCACGGGCATATCAAATCCTGCGAACGGAACCATTTTTGCGCCGAGTTGAACATGTTCATTATAAAGTGGTATTTTTTTCGTCATTTTTTCTCCTTAAATTGGACTATGGACAAGGGACCATTGACCATGGACTAAAAATAAAAAGCAGTTAGTCAATGGTCCATGGTCCTGTATTTTGCCGCTTGCACGGTGTTTTTTAGTAACATTGCAATCGTCATTGGACCGACGCCTCCCGGGACGGGAGAAATATATCCTGCCTTATTTTTTGCTTCGTCAAAATCAACATCACCGATGATGTTTCCGTCAGAGACGTCTCCATCGGAAATACGGTGAATGCCAACGTCGATAACGACAGCACCTTTTTTAATCCAACTCCCCTGAATGAATCTGGGCTTGCCGATTGCGGCCACTACGATATCCGCGGACCGGATTTTTTCGGAAAGATTTTTTGTCTGACTGTGGCAAAGCGTGACCGTGCAATCTTTTTGTTCCAAAAGCGCGGCCGTGGGTTTTCCGACGATGGCGGACCGTCCCACAACGCAGGCGTCTTTTCCGCGTAAAGAAATCCCCGTGCTTTCAATCATATGAATAATGCCCTGCGGGGTGCAGGGTTTCAGTCCGGGCAGTTTCAGATAGAGACGTCCCATGTTGTCCGGGTGCAATCCATCCACATCTTTTTTGGGATCAATGTGAAATAAAATATTGTTTGTATTGAAGTGTTGTGGAAGCGGGAGTTGCACCAAAATGCCGTGTACCTTTGGATCTTTGTTGAGCGTTTCAATATGCGTGAGCAAATCTTTTTCTGAAATAGTTTCACTGAGGCGACTGGTAAAATTTTCAATCCCCACTTCGTCGCATGCCTTCGCTTTATTTTTTACGTAGATTTGTGAAGCGGGGTGAAGGCCCACAACAATAAATGCGAGCCCGGGTTGAAGTCCCTTGGCTTTTAGTTTCTGAACCTCTTCCGCAGTTTCTTTTCTGTGTTGAGCGGCAAGCGCTTTGCCATCAATGAGGATTGCCATTGGTGGAGGTGTTTAGCGTTGAATAAAGTGGGTGTCAATGAAGCAACGTGAACCCAAAAGAGCAGTCAGCAATCAGCTTTTGATTTTATTGAAGACGTTCATAAGGTGACTCACCCGTTCATTTTGCAGGCTGAAAGCTGATTGCTGACCGCTGATCGCTTTTTTTGCTCAAGACCGCGGATGAAATTTGTCGTAGAGGGATTTCAGGTGCGTGGAAGAGACGTGCGTGTAGATTTGAGTGGTGGAGATATCCGAATGCCCCAGCATTGTTTGCACACTTCGCAAATCGGCCCCGCGTTCCAAAAGATGCGTTGCAAAAGAGTGACGAAGCATATGCGGTGTGATTTTTTTCTTGAGTCCCGCTTTTTTTGCGATCTGGTTTAGCAATTGCCACACGCGCTGGCGCGTTAATTTGCCACCTTGTTGCGAAACAAAAACAATCTCCGTCGCTTTTTTTGTAGCGAATTTCATGCGTGCTGTTTCCAAATATGCTTTGAGCGCTGTGGCGGCCTCTTTTCCAAGAGGGACAAGTCTTTCCTTGGAACCTTTTCCCATCGTCATTACAAAACCCTCTTCGAGATGAAGATTGTTGAGTGTGAGATGCGTTAGTTCCGAAACGCGGAATCCCGTGGCGTATAGAAGTTGAAGAATACAGAAATCGCGCAATTCCATGGGGACTTTGAGGTTGCAGACTTTCAACATTTGATCGATGTCTTGCAAAGCCAAAACGTGGGGAAGTTTTTTTAAACTCTTGGGAGATTCGATTTTGTCCGTCGGATTCGTCTTCAATAATTTTTCCCGCACCAGAAAACCAAACCAACCACGGAGTGCCGCTAAAGTGCGTGCGACACTTTTTCCTTTCAAACCTTTTTTGTGAAGATGGATCAAAAAAGAAAGAAGGGACAACTCCGTCACCTGATCCAGCGCGTTTAATTTTTGTGAATGGCAAAAATCGGTAAAGAGTCGAAGATCTCTGGAGTAGGCTTCCAGTGAATTGTTGGCGAGGCGTTTTTCCACTCTGAGGAAATTGAGATAATGGTCGAGGGTGTGACTCCAATCTGGTTGCATTGGCGCCCATTTTAATATAGAACTCATTTCAGAACCATCTCTACTGCAACTTTGGCTTTTTGGCTACGACTTCGTCAGATTTCGCGAAAAACCGCTCAACGTAGCTTGAGCTACGCTTCGCGGTTTTTCACTCATCTTCCTTGTCTCGCTCAAAAATCCAAAATTTCGTTTACGAGATGGTTTTGAAATGAGTTCTGGAAAGAGATTCATGTCGAGAGTTTCTCAATTTCTTACCGGTTTTAAATTTTTGGGACGTGGGTTCGGATTTTTGCTCAAGCATCCTTCGTTGTGGCCGCTGGTTATTATCCCGTGGATACTTGCTTTTCTTTTGCTGGCTTTGAGTTGGGGTCTGTTTATTCACTATTACACCGGTTTTTATCAATTCCTCCTTTCGCATATTGGGTTGCAGGCTTTGCCTGAGGCACACGGGTTTTTAGGGAGTTTAAGTTTCGCCGGACTTTGGATTGTAAAACAGTTTCTGAAACTCCTTCTTTTTCTTCTGGGACTGATTCTGCTCTCGATTCTTTCTTTTGTTGTTTATCTCATCTTGTCCGCACCATTTCTGGATCTGCTATCTGGAAAAGTAACAGGACTCTGCCAAATTAGCGAGCGAAGCGAGCGAGAGGGGGAGGCTCCAACGGCTTTGCTGTTGGAGGGGGCGACGCGAGCCCCCATAATAGAATGGGGAAGGTTTTTCAAAAGTATTGGACAGGCGATGTGGGTGGAGACGCTTAAAGCGCTTCTCTTCTTGCTCATTCCCATTCTGTTACTTGTTTTGAATTTGATTCCGGCGGTGGGCGGACTTCTTTATGCCATTTTAACAGGCCTCTTTGGGATGTGGGCGTTAGGATTTGTCTCGTTTGATTTTCCAATGGGACACCAACTCTTTTCCTTTAAAAAACGCCTAGATGAAGCCCGACACGCAAAGTATTATCTCATGGGCTTTGGCCTTCCCTTCCTAATTCCCTTCGCCCCCCTCCTCCTCCAACCCCCCATGGTCGTCGGCGGAACACTTCTTTATCATTTCATAAAGGACACCTCTAAAAACCACAATTTGTCATTCTGAGCGAAGCGAGGAATCTGTCTTTTTATTCTCCCAGCGCTTTTTTGATATTTTCCAAAAGAAGTTCGGGGTTATACGAGACGACGCTTAAATCTTTCAAAACTTTTCCGGACGAATCAATGAAGAGAAGGGTGGGCCAGCCGACCACCTTGTATTTATCAAGGAGAGCGGCAACGAATGGTTTGTCACTGAAAGTGGCGTCAATGCGCACCGGAACCATTTTTTTCAAAAGAGCCACGACCTCCGGCCTCCTGAAAAAACCGATATCCAGTTCTTTGCAGGGCGCGCACCATTCGGCATAAAAATCGAGAAGAATGATCTTATTTTCTTCGCGGGCCAGCGCCAAACCTTCCTGTTCGGAATAAATCCACGCTACCGATTGTGGCGTTTCCCAAAAATAGGAAATGCCTTTTTCGAAAGGAATGACGGAGTTGACATAAAAAAGAGAGACCGAAAGAAGCAAGACACCCAACATTCTTTTGACCCAGAGGCTGGCGGTAAAACCTTTGAAGCGATCTTTTAAAGTACCGAAACCCGTTCCCAATACGACAAAAAGAAGTCCCATCCCCAACGCGTAAAGAAAAAGAAGCGCAAATCCTTTCAGATAGTTTTGCGTGGTGGCGACATAAATCAAAAGAGAACCGATCACAGGTCCCGCGCAAGGCGCCGCCAGAAGGCCCGCGGCCATACCGGAAGCAAAAGCTCCGAGGACACCGTGTCCTTTGATGTGATGCAAGCGGTGGCGCAATTGACGTGGTAGATGAATTTCATAGAGACCAAACATGGAAAGACTCAGCGAAAAGAAAAAGAAGGCGAGCACAATCACAAACCATTTTTGTTGAAACACAAATCCGAGACTTTTTCCCAACGCAACGGCCAACACACCCAAAAAAGAATAGGTGAGTGCCAACCCCAAAACAAGACTGCAAGACAAAAGTAGATTGCGTCGCAGGGGATGTTCGGCGCGCACTCCAATGATAAGAAGTGTGATCGGAATGAGGGGGAGAACGCACGGTGTAAGAGAGGTTAAAAAACCGCCAAGGAAAATAATGGCCAGACCAATCCACCATTTTTGCTCCGCAATTTTTGAAAAGTCGGCGGTGTGTAGCAAATCTTTCAGTGATGTTTTTTCCGGCGCGGGGGTTGTTGTATCGGTTTTGGAGTTTTGGTCGGGCAAAGAAGTTGCGGCAACATCGAGATTAAAAACTACCAGATGGCTTTCTTCGGGATAACACAACGACTCAGAACACCCCTGAAGTTTTAAAACCGCCTCCACGTTTCTTTTCCCCACTGTGGATTCCTCGGGCATAAAAAAGGTGATCTGAAATTTTGCCTCTTCTTCATAGGCGTCGACTTTCTTTTTAAAGTAGGGATCTTCATGAATTTTGGATGGAGGAAATTCAATTTTTTTGACCATGACTTCTTCGAGATTCAAGAATTGCAGGTCGGTTTTATCTTTATAGATGAAATATTTGGGGGGGATTTCTACTGTTAAAGAAACGGTTTTTGTTTCGCCCGGAGCGATGGAAATAGGACTTTCAGGATTTAAAATGTGAAAGGGACTGTGAGCAACTGTTATTGCGAGGAACAAAGCGATGAGGCAATTCATTGGCTCTTTTTACTGCGGGCGTCGGTAAAAAGAAAGTGGAATGAATAGTATCAGCAAAAATCCAAGGAAGGTGCCCCATGAGAAGGGTTGGCTTTTGTTGAGACTGCAAAATCCTTTTTTGGAAGAGCTTGTCGTCTGAGCCGCATTTCCGGGCGGTGTTGAACTTTCACCGGGGGTGGTTGACGCAAGATCCATCTTGTAAGCGGGCATACTGATCGTTTCGCCGCCATGACTGCAATGAACCGTTTGCGTGTTTCCCTGACCCTCAATTTGTCCCGGTGGGAAATCCTTGGGTGCTTTGTCTCCCAAGAGGGGTCCCACGGCAGATGCGGGCTGAGCTGGATCACGGTAACGAGCGTTGATTTGTTCATAGTCCACTTCATAATTCTGATTGGGCAGAATGCCGGGAAAAATATAGTGTCCGTTTTGAACAAAGGAAGGATACAAAGCGCCGGAAACCCAGCTTCTTGAATCAATCAAAGGATTGTCGGTCATGTTTTTGGTGGTGACATTGATTCCTTGAATCCCTTTATCAGCAGGATCCACAATATCTCCCTCGATGACACAAAAATTATTTATAAAGTTCTGACTGGGGTAAAGGTATGAAACAGCGGTTTTATCATCATTATGCAAAGACAATTGCGGTGCCGTTTTGTCCGGGAACAAAAAGGGAAACATCGTTGTGATTCCCTCGGATTGGGGACAACTATCTCCGGTACAATTTTGCGCAACATCCATATTAAGTTGAGAATGATCCAGATTAAGCAGATGTCCTATTTCATGCAGGATAGCCGCCTTGAAGTTGTCTAGGGGAACTTCGTTGTCGTTGGTTGATACGGGATTCCCGTTGACCATACGGCCATTGAGAATCACGAAACCTGTTTTGATCGTGAGTGTATCACTGCCGGGAGTATTATGACCAAGACCTACGACCCCGTTTTTAGCGGTCGCGTCTCCCTGCATATAATCTGTAATAATGGAACCATCTTCATCAAAAATAATGACGACCGGAGGGGGGTTCACCATATCGGGAAAGGCGAATTGGCGGTAATCATTGACTCCGCGGTGATCGTTGGTTCCGGGATCGACTTTAATGTCGGTGATGTTTGTATAGCCGTTATTTTTACATCCTGGCGATGCATCGTCGCGCTTTTTGTTCAGATTGCCGCACCATTCAAACTTTAACATGGCAGTGTGGATAATCTGACCATCCGCCCTTTTCAAATCGACGTCTACCCATTTTTCGAAGAGCTCTTGTATCATCTTCACGGCCGTGGGGTTATCATACTTCGCGTTCAATGCACCCGGATCAGAAAACCAGTAGATGGTGTAAAAACCATTCTCACGCGTGCCTTCATAAGGCCATCGGGCCGGCTTGCCGGTTTTAGTCGCGGTATCCACAAACCAAGGATTGGCGGCGAAGGAAGGACTAGTGACCAAGGACCATAGACCAAGGATTAAAAAGAAAACAAAAAGAAATCGCAGAGACTTCATAAATTATTCAACCGCCTTTTTTACAAGAGGGACAAATTCATCATAAGGAATCGGGCCTGACGGAGCTTTCAAAAGTTCTTTCTGGCTTTTGCTTAATCCTTTTGCGGGAATTCCCTGCATGAGACCGCGATTGTTATAGGGGTTGACCACCACACTCTTGCCTTGCGCGTTTTTCGTCACACTAAATTTTCCCTGATCGTATCCAAGGACCGTTCTGAAACCAAACGGAGAAGGGGCGCTTAAAAATAACAGATATTCTTTTCCAACATCAAAAGTAGTTGTGGCTAAAAAAGGACCATAATTTCCTTTGAGCGGTTCTTCTGCCGAGAGAGGGGCCCACTGTTTCAGATAAAAGGATTGATCCACACTGCCTTTGACAACTTCCTCGACGCGGAATGTGTAGGTCCAAATGGGGATGGCTTCTTTTGTGTCAGGGTGGGTGAAAGCGCTCTTTGTTTTTTCAATACAAACACCGCGGAAGGCGATATCTGCTTGTTTTGACAAGTCATCCAGATTTACCGGAAGCACCATCATACTTTGTGAAACAGGGGTGAAAAGAAGGAGAAGAAGGGTCAGTGGAAGGAACATCCATGGAGATTTCATAAGTTTCATTTTATAAAAAAACTTCCTTTAAGTCTCTACTAAAGTTATCGGCAGGAAGGGATGCAGAAGTTGCGTGTGTGAGGAGAATCAGGAAATGTCAGGAAATGTCCTTGAAAAGTATAAAACAAATCCATAGGATGCCCGCCGCTCATGCACAAATCTTTTTCCAAATTTTTCCGCTTAATTTTGTTTGTTTTTTTTGTCCATGGTCCATGGTCCATAGTCCTTAGTCCACAACTCGCATTTTCCGCCCCTCTGCCCGACCCCAACTATCCCTTGGGAGAGGCTAGGCTTTTGACCCGGTCTTTGGCCTATGTTCAGCGTTATTATGTTGATCCTTCCCGCATTCACCCCACTGCGATGTTTGAAGCAGGTCTCAATCAAGTGCAGAAAATCATTCCCGAAATTTTGGTAAAATGTGAAAAACCCAGTTTTTGCGGTGTCACGGTCGATCAAGCCACAAAGCGGTTTAAATATCCTCAATCCGACTTGTCGAGTTTGGCTTCGCGTCTCCGCGATGTTCTGGAGTTCATGGGGACGTACGTCAATAAAGATACCGACAAACAGGAAATTGAATTTGCCATGATAGACGGATTGTTAAATGAACTCGATCCTCATTCCAATTTTTTATCTCCTGATGTTTACCGTGAATTTCGTGTCGGCACCGAAGGGGAATTCGGCGGATTGGGAATTGTCATCGGGCTTAAGGACGGGCGCCTGACCGTAACCGCCCCACTGGAAGGAACCCCCGCGTGGAGAGCCGGCGTTAAAGCCGGAGATCGTATCATTCAGATTAACGATGAATCAACGATCAACATGACCCTGACCGAAGCGGTTGAGCATCTTCGCGGACCCGTTGGAACAAAGGTAACTCTTAAAATTGAAAGAAACGGTAAATTGGAACCATTGATTATGACGCTCAAACGGGCCGTCATTAATATCGAAGCGGTTCAGTCGAAACTGGTCAAAACACCGCAGGGGAATGATGTCGGTTTTTTTCGTGTAAAAAGTTTTCAGGCAAATACCGCCACGGATTTTGAAACGCAACTTCGTTCCATGATGCAAAACGGAAATAAACTGAAAGGGATTGTTTTGGATATGAGAAACAATCCGGGCGGGCTTTTGGATCAGGCCGTTAATCTGGCGGATGATCTTTTAAAAGAGGGGACGATTGTTTCTACGGTGGGGCCGGGTGGAAAGATGATGGATAGAAAAGAAGCCGCCGAAGAGGAATTGGAGGGGCCTTTGCCCGTTGTTGTGCTGGTTAATGAGGGTTCAGCTTCGGCATCGGAAATTGTTGCGGGGGCCCTGAAAAATAACGACAGGGCTGTAATAGTGGGGAACAAAACTTTCGGGAAAGGTTCTGTTCAAAGTATTTATGAACTTCCATTGGAAGCGGCTTTGAAGTTGACCATCGCGCAATATCTTACCCCCGGGGACCGGTCGATTCAGTCAATCGGCATCACTCCCGACATTGAACTGGAACCCATCATCGTTGACAAAAATCGTCTTAATATCCTTGAAAATATCTTGATGACCGAAAAAGATTTGGAAAAACATTTGGATAAAAGCGCCACGGAACAGGAAAAATCGGATTACAAACTTAAGTTTTTGGTGCCGGCACCCAAAGAAAATCAGGAACAGGAATATCGTACCGATCTTAAAATTGAGGGAGATACAGCCGCTGAAGTGGCTCTTTCCCTCATGGATGTTTTTTCTTCATCCAACCGCCATAGTATGTTGGATGAGGCCAAGCAGGCGATCAAAGAAAGACAGTCCGTGGAAGATAAAAAAATTGCCGCTAATTTTCAAAAACTGGGATTTGATTGGAGTCTTGGTGAATCAAAAGAAACTTCACAGGCCGAACTCAACTTTCAGCTTTTGAAAGACGGTAAGCCGGTCAAAAAAGCGGTGGCGGGGGATAACGTTTCCTTGCAAATCGCTTTAAGAAATGTGGGGCAATTTCCTTTTTACCGTCTTGTGGCGCAGTCCGATGCCGAGGAGCCATTATTTAAAAATATGGAATTTGCTTTTGGCAAAGTGGCACCCGGTGAAAGCCGGAAATGGGAGACAAAAATCAAAATTCCCCCTTCGGCATTGTCTCAAGAGGTGACGTTGAAATTAAAATTCAATGAAGGGAGAGACCATGCTCCTCCTGACGCGGAAATTATTATTCCGATTCAAGGGTTGAAAAGGCCGCGTTTTGCCCATCAATATTTTCTCGAAGGCAAACCCTCCCATTTGGCGAAGGGCCAACCAATTGATTTAACGGTTAAGGTAACGAACGAAGGCGAAGGAGTATCCAAAGCGCCTGTTGTGTCGCTCCGCAATTTGGGAGGAAAAGAAATTTTTATCGAAAAGGGACGTGTGGCGCTGGAAAATCTTGAACCGGGAAAGACACAGACCGCTAATTTACGCTTTCACATCGATCCTGCTTGGGAAGGAGAGAGCTTTCGCCTTGAATTGCTGATCGCCGATCCCGATTTGCTCGTCATTTCCAAACAAGATGTTATCTTCAACGTGTCGTCTGCCACATTAAGCCCGGTAGCCGGAGTGCTTTACATTCCTCCCGCTATCACCATTTCAAGCAAGGGCGGGAACATCAATAAAAATCCCTTTATCATTCAAGGTGAGGTGAAAGACGATCAGGGAGTCAAAGATATTTATATTTTCAGAGAAGAAGAAAAGGTGTTTTATGAAGCCAACTCCAAAGATCTCCAAACTTTTCCTTTTCAGGTTCCGTTAACCCTGAAAGAGGGAAACAACATCATTAGTATGACGGCCAGAGATAAAACCAATCTTGTGTCTAGGCAGTTTTTGGTGGTTCATTATGAGACACCGCCATTGGAGGAGAACTGAAAGTCATTCACAGCTCTTCAAATTGGAAAGATAAAAAAACGGAACTTGGTGTGGCCTTGGGTAATTTTGACGGTGTTCATTTGGGCCATCAAGCCATTCTTCACGATCTTGTCAAAACAACCAAAAAAAAAGGATGGGTCCCTTGCGTTTATACTTTTGAACCGCATCCGGCAAAAGTGTTGGCGCCGAAAACCGCGCCGCTCCTGATTCAGACACTGGAACAAAAACTGGAAGCGTTGGAAAAACTGGGCGTGGAAATTGTTATTTTGGAACCGTTTGACATTTCTTTTTCACATCTTACGCCCGAAAAATTTTTTCACCAAATTCTGGAAAAACGTCTCCAACCAAAGGAACTTTGGGTTGGGTATGATTTTACATTCGGCGTTCACCGGAGTGGTGCCGTTTCTATTTTGGAAACTTTTTGCAAGGAAAGCAAAATCGCGTTGCATGTGACCACTGCGCAGTTTGCGAATGAAACTTTGATGAGTTCCACGCAAATTCGCACGTTGATTGCTTCGGGCAATGTGGGCCTCGCGGCGGAATTGCTGGGCAGACCCTTTGCGTTGATCGGTTCCGTTGTGAAAGGATACGGAATCGGCGGGAAGATGGGCATTCACACCGCCAATTTGCATTATCAAAATGAATTACTTCCAAAAACAGGAATTTATATTACGCGAACAAGGATACGGACTAGGGACCATGGACAATGGACAATTGACCAAAAACAAAAAAAATCATGGCCTTCGGCGACCAGTGTTGGATTCAATCCCACTTTTCCCGGGAAGGGTTTTTCTGTTGAGACGCATTTGATCGGTTTTGAGGGGAATTTGCTGGACAAAGAAATTGAAGTTGAATTTTTAACTTGGTTGCGTGAGGAGTGGACATTTCCAAATACAGAAACGCTGGCGGCACAAATTCAAAAAGATATTACGGAGGCTTTGAAATTTCATGAAACTCTTCGGCATCATCGGTAAACCGTTAAACCATACGCGTTCTCCAAAAATTTTTAACGCCATTTTCAAAAAGCGAAATCTTGCCTGTCGCTATCTTCCGTTTCAGGTGGAAAAGGAACATCTCAAAAATCTGATTTTGTGCATGAAGTTGATCGATGTAGAGGGTTTGAATGTGACGTCGCCCTACAAAGAATCGGTAATCCCTTTTCTGGATGGTTTGGATGTGACCGCAAAAGAAAGCGGGGCGGTGAACACTATTGTGCGGAACAAAAACCGTTTCATCGGATTTAACACTGATGGCATCGGATTTTTGGAGGCTCTTTTGGAAAAAAAAGGTTTTGCTCCGAAAGGAAAAAATATTGTGATTGTGGGGGCAGGGGGAGCCGCAAAAGGAATTGCCGCAAATCTCGCCAAGAAAGGCGCGGCGCATATCGCCATTTTAAATCGTACCCCCGCGCGCGCTAAAAAAGTTGTCTCTTTTTTGAAAAAGAAATTTCCGAAGACCAAATGGCAGGCTTTAAATCTCACGCAAAAAGGGCGTCGCGATCTTTTCGCAAAAGCGGATCTCTTGATTCATGCAACTTCCGCTTCCTTAAATCTTCCGCTGGAATATCTTCCCAAAACGGCTCTGGTTTGCGACATTGTCTATAAACCCCTTCAAACAAAACTTTTGAAACAAGCCAAGCACCTCAAACTTTCAACCCTCGACGGATTATGCCTGCTGGTCTATCAAGCAAAATGGAACCTAAAACTGTGGACCGGTATTGATGTTGATCCCGCTCAAATCCGCAAAATTTGCCGATAGGGAACCTCCGAAAACTGCCCATCTGCGTTGTTGCCCGCAAACCCGCAATCCTCACATACCATTAAAGGTATGCTCCGGTTGCGGGTTCGCTCAGCCATAGCATCTGAGCAGTTTTGGGAGGTTCCCAATTATCACGGTTTCCGGATGTGCCCGATAAACCGTCAATAAACTGACTGGGTGTGTTTCAAAATCAAAAAGGTATTTTCTCACCCATATTTTTGTTTTTTTCGAAACGTGAATTCCCAAATAACAAGTGTTTTCAACAGCTTGAATTTTCGCTCTCTGTGGCACAAAACTTGTAGGGATTAGTAGTGTATGGCAAAACAAAAAAAGAAAATCTTGTTGTTGGTGGAAGACGATTCCACCTACCGGCACCTATGGAAGCGGTTGATTGAAGACTTGGGTGTGAAGGAATATTTCGCCGTTTCAAATGCCGAGGATGCGAAAAAGATATTGGAAGAAAAAGAAATTGATTTGATGATCAGCGACGTTATTTTGCCCGCCATGAATGGTTATGACTTGGCGAAACTGGCCCGCAAAAAAAATCCCTCAATGCAAATTTTGTTAACCACCGGTTATGGAACCGATCTCTCGCGTTTTGACCTCGTGGGACTCAAATGTCACCTCCTTCACAAACCGTATCGCTCCCTGAAAGATGTCTGCGTCTTGTTGCAACGTCTTGTGGCCGGAGAAAATGTGTTTCAAGACATGGCCGAAGACTCCTTCAGCGAAAACATAGACAACCCCGAAATCACCGAGTGGACATTGTAAATCCCAAAGATTCCTTGAAAAATCTGTTTTTAAACAATATATTATGCCTATGAAAGAGATCGTTTTTCTCGTTGAAGAAGACATTGAAGGGGGGTTTACGGCGCGGGCGTTGGGAGCCTCCATTTTCACAGAGGCGGATGATTTGGAAAGCCTCCACAAAAATATACGGGAAGCCGTGCAATGCCATTTTGAAAAAGGAACAGAGCCAAAAGTCATCCATCTTCATTTCGTCAGGGAAGAGGTCATTGCCGTATGAAATTACCCCGAGATCTATCGGGTGCTGCTCTTGCGAAATCACTCCAAATTCTGGGATACACAATCACAAGGCAAACGGGAAGCCATGTGCGGCTAACCACTTGCGAAAAAGGCGAACATCATGTGACCGTCCCCAATCACCAAAGTTTGAAAATAGGAACGTTGGCGGCTATTTTGACCGATGTTGCAGGGCATTTTCTACTGAGTCGCAATGATCTGATTGCAAAGCTTTTTGGCAATAAAAAATATTAAAAACCACGCAACTTTCCCTCTTATTCCTGCCGATAACAATATAGAGGTTCTATAACCTTGGTTTGAGGTGGAAATATGGCTGAAAAAATTGAAGGATTTTCATACGATCGTACGAGTATTCCACAGAAAAGTATCGATACCGATGGGGATGGTATCATTACCGTCGGCGAAGCCACGGCAACACCGGCCAGCAACGACGAGGTTTTGGCGGCTGTTATGGATCAACATCACAATGAGCCGGGCCAGATCAAAGCTTTCCTCCAGCGTATCACTGTCGTTAACCCCAAACGAGGTGATGAAATTCTCAGGGGATACATGAGGTATGGGAAATTTAGTGAAATTAAGCAGGTTCTGTGGACTCCATCTTCTCCGGAGCCCAGATTGGAATGTCGCAATGACCCACGATTGGTTGACAATATTCTGACCTATATCCCACATCGCATTGAAGCGGGGGGGGGGGGGGGGGTAG
>JACRBV010000120.1 GCA_016213065.1 Deltaproteobacteria bacterium | reverse complement strand
TGGCACTGACAGTGGAATTAATCACACCGATAGCGATGGAGAAGGAATTAAGATTCGCGATCCGAGAAGGTGGAAAGACAGTAGGAGCCGGAGTCGTAACGGAGATCATGGAATAATAATAATTGTGCTCATGTGCTCATGCGTTCCTGTTGACATGAGCACATAAACACATGAGCACGTGAACACAGGATTTATATGGCAGCCTATGAAGGGCAAAAAATTAGAATAAGACTCAAAGCGTTTGATTATCGTTTGCTCGATCAATCCGCTCTGGAAATTGTCGACACGGCGAAAAGAACGGGTGCACGCATTGCAGGCCCCATTCCTTTGCCAACACGGATTGAAAAATATTCCGTCTTGCGTTCGCCACATGTGGACAAACGTTCCCAAGAGCAGTTTGAAATCAGAACACACAAACGCTTGCTGGATATTTTGGATCCGAATCAACAAACTGTTGACGCGTTAATGCGACTTGATTTGTCGGTCGGCGTCGAAGTTGAAATTAAAATGCTTTAGGAATCTTTATCAAGACCTAGCTTTGCTAGGTCGCGAAGCAAATTCGTAGAATTTGCGGAGTTAATATGACACTTGGTTTGCTTGGAACAAAAAAAGGAATGACTCAGGTTTTCGATGAAGAGGGAATTGTATTTCCCGTCACCGTTGTTGAGTTGGGACCTTGCACTGTTGTTCAAAAGAAAACAGTGAAGACGGATGGGTACAATGCCATTCAGTTTGGTTTTGCCAGTCAAAAAACCCATCGAGTCACTAAAGCCTTGAAGGGTCATTTTGAAAAGAAGGGTTTGAAAAATTATTCCAAAACTTTGAAGGAATCAAGAGTGTCTGACCCCGAACAATTTGAAGTGGGACAACAGATTACGGTTCAGGCATTTCGCGCCGGAGATGTTGTTGATGTGCAGGGAGTTACCAAAGGTCGTGGTTTTCAGGGTGTCATCAAAAAAGAAGGAAAACATGGTGGACCCGATGGTCACGGTTCCGGTTTTCACCGCCGTCCCGGTTCCATTGGTATGAGAACTTGGCCCGGTCGTGTTATGAAAAATATGGGAATGCCCGGTCGCATGGGAAATGATCAAGTTTTGATGCGTCATCTCACCGTGGTTGGAATCAAACCGGAAGAAAATCTTCTGTTGCTCCTAGGTGCGGTTCCCGGAACAAGAAATGGTTTGATTGTTGTTTTTAATCGCGCGAAAGATTTTGAAACACGTTACAAGAAAAGTGAGCAAAGCGAACGTGAGGGGGAGGCTCCAACGGCTTTGCCGTTGGAGGGGGCGACGCAAGCCCCTATAACAGAAACACCGAAGGTAGAGTGACGATTATGTTAACACAAGCGGTATTAAGTCCAGAGAACAAGGAATTAAAGAAGGTTGAATTAAATAAAGCCATCTTTGGTGCGCCCGTTCGCCAACAACTTCTTTTTGATTGTGTTCAAATTTATTTGGCGAACAAACGCCAAGGCACAGTCAAAGCGAAATTTCGTTGTGAAGTTCGAGGGTCGACGAAAAAAATCTATCGCCAAAAAGGGACTGGGAATGCCCGTCACGGCGGTATTCGCGCCAATATTTTTGTAGGCGGCGGTGTTTCGTTTCCTCCAAGGCCCAGAGATTGGCACACTACAATTCCGCAGAAGGCGAGACAAGAGGCTCTCATTTCGGCTTTATCGCTGAGAAAAAAAGAGGGAAATTTGATTGTCATTTCCGATTTTCCCTGTGAAGAAATAAAAACACAAAATATTGCGAAGACATTAAAGAAATGGGGACTTGCGAAATGCTTGGTAGTCATTGATCAGCACGATCCAAAATTGTGGAAATCAATTCGCAATATCCCGAACATAGAGCTCACTACTTCTACCAATTTGAATGTTTTGGATATTATTCGTTTTGAAAAAATAGTTGTCACTGAAAAAGCGTTACAGGCTTTAGAGAAGAGATTGTCATGAGATTAGAAGACGTCATTATCAAACCGTTGATTACTGAAAAGGGAACGCTTCAAAAAGAAAAGATGAATGAATATCTTTTTGCGGTGGATCCAAGGGCCAATAAATATTTAATCCGCGAAGCGGTTGAAACAATTTTTAATGTTACCGTGGTTGGAGTGTGGACCATGAACATGGAAGGAAAAAGAAAAAGAGTGGGTCGTCATTTCGGCAAAACAAACCCATGGAAAAAAGCGATTGTTCGTTTGAAGGAAAAAGAAACCATCAAGATTTTTGAGGCTCAGGCGGTATAATATGACTGTAAAATCATTTAATCCAACGTCTCCCGGTGTGCGGCAAATGACAATTTCCGATTTCGCCGATATCACAAAAAAAGCTCCTGAAAAAAGACTTGTGGAGAAATATAATCGCACAGGTGGTCGTAACAACACCGGTCGTATTACTTCGCGTTTTCGTGGAGGTGGAGCCAAGCGTTTGTATCGTAAAGTTGACTTTAAAAGAGAAAATGAAGGGGTTCCGGGAAAAGTGGTTGCGGTTGAATATGATCCGAATCGTAGCGCCAATATTGCGTTGATTCATTATCTGGATGGAGACAAACGCTATATTTTGGCTCCGGTGGGTTTAAAGGTTGGTCAACCGATTATGTCGGGTGAAAAAGCTGATATACTACCGGGAAATTGTTTGCCGCTGGCTAATATCCCCATCGGTTCTGAAATCCATAATCTTGAATTGAAGCCCAAAGCAGGTGGAAAATTAGTTCGCTCTGCCGGAATGGTTGCCCAGTTGGTCGGTAAAGACGCACCTTATGCTCAGATCCGCCTTCCATCGGGCGAGATTCGCAAAATTTTACTTGATTGCAAGGCTTCCATCGGACAAGTAGGCAACGCCGAACACGAAAATATTGTGATTGGAAAAGCGGGACGTCAAAGACATTTGGGATGGCGGCCACACGTTCGTGGTACCGCAATGAATCCCGTTGATCATCCACATGGTGGTGGTGAAGGACGCACAAAAGGTGGAAGACATCCTGTGACTCCTTGGGGTTTCCCAACAAAAGGTAAGAAAACAAGAAATAATAATCGGACCACGAAATACATATTGAAGGATAGGAGAATATAATGGGTCGATCGCTTAAAAAGGGACCTTTTGTTGATGATCACTTGTTGGAAAAAGTGGCAAAAGCAAAAGATATAAAAAATAAACCGGTGATTAAAACATGGTCTCGGCGTTCGACGATTCTCCCCGATATGATCGGTTTTACATTTGCTTTGCACAATGGGAGAAAATTCGTTCCGGTTTACGTGACCGAATCCATGGTGGGACATAAATTAGGTGAATTTGCCCCCACGCGCATTTTCAAGGGGCATAGTGGAATTCGCAAAGAGGCCCCGGCAACGGCGGGTGCGGTTCCAGCCCCGGAAGGAGGAGCACCAAAACCGGCGGCGCCAGCAAAGTAGGATAAAAATGCCTATGCATTTGAATCCCGTTCTGTCATTCCGGCGAAGGCCGGAATCCAGAAGCCCTTAAAATCACTGGATCCCCGCCTTCGCGGGATGACAAAAGAGGGCAAAGGTTTTCTTACAGGACTCAAGTGCATAGGCATTTAGGATAAACATATGTCTAAAAGAGCTGTTTTAAAACATTTGAGAATGTCGCCCCGAAAGGTTCGGGCTGTGGCGGGAGCACTACGCGGGAACAAAGTGGGTGCGGCACTCGATTATTTGGCGTTTTCAAAACGCAGTGCGGCGGAACCGCTCTGTAAGCTTTTGAAATCCGCGATTATGAATGCAAGCCAAGAAAAAGGCGTCGATGTTGATAATCTTTACGTCAAAGAACTGCGCGTGGATGTCGGTCCAACAATGAAAAGAATGTTGCACCGCGCGAAAGGGTCGGCAACAACAATTTTGAAACGAACCAGCCATATAACAATTGTTTTGGAGGAGAAATAATTGTGCTCATGTACCCATGTGCTCATGTGTCTCTGTTGACATGAGCACATAAACACATGAATACATGAGCACATAAATACGTAAACACAGGAGAAAAATGGGACAGAAAACACATCCAAAAGGATTTCGTTTAGGCGTCATCAGATCGTGGGATTCCAAGTGGTATGTTAAACCCAAGGAATATCCACGCCTGGTTCGTGAAGATCACACCATCAGAAAATATCTGAAGGAAAAATTGTTTGGTGCGGGTATCTCCCTGATAGAAATTGAAAGAGCTTCGGACAATGTGACGATTAATATTTACACAGCCAGACCGGGTCTCGTTATTGGAAAAAAAGGGGCTGGCATCGAACAGTTAAAACAAGAAGTTTCACGTTTCACAAAAGATGCGGTAACTGTCAATATTCGTGAAGTGAGAAGAGCCGAACTGGATGCCCAATTAGTTGCAGAAAATGTGGCGATGCAATTGGAAAGACGTATTGCTTTCCGCCGCGCTATGAAAAAAGCGGTTCAGGCAACACTCAAGTTTGGCGGCAAAGGAATCAAGATTCAATGTTCAGGCAGACTTGCTGGTGCCGAATTGGCGAGAACCGAGTGGTATCATGAGGGTTCCGTTCCGCTTCATACACTGCGTGCCGATATTGATTATGGTTTTGCCGAGGCCAAAACAACTTACGGCATTATCGGTGTGAAAACTTGGATATATAAAGGAGAAGTGTTGCCAAATTAAAGATCAAAAATTAAAGATTAAAGACACATATCAAAAATAAAAAATCTTTAATTTTTAACCTGTGTTTTTGATTTTTGATTTTTAATTTTTGGAGTTATAAATGTTACAACCAAAGAAAACAAAATATAGAAAGATGCAAAAAGGACGTGTTCGCGGAATGGCCAGTCGTGGTATCAATTTGGCATTCGGCGATTTTGGTCTTCAAAGTTTGGAACATGGTTGGGTCACCGCTAAACAAATTGAAGCGGCCCGCATGGCTATTTCGCGCCATGTCAAACGGGGTGGCAAATTGTTTACCCGTATTTTTCCGGATAAACCAATTACCAAAAAACCTTTGGAAGTCAGAATGGGTAAGGGAAAAGGTGCTCCGGAACAATATGTCGCTTGCGTCCAGCGCGGGCGCGTGTTGTATGAAATGGAAGGAGTGCCAAAGGATTTGGCACTGGAAGCGCTTCGTTTGGCTTCTCACAAATTGCCGGTCCGTACGCGTGTTCTTGTGCGCGAAGGAGGTTATCGTGAAGCCAGCTGAGGTGCGTACTAAAGCAAAAAAAGAACTTGAGAAATTGATTGTAGAAAAAAGGGGAACTCTGTTTGGTCTTAAGATTCGTCTGGCAACGGGCCAACTTAAAGAAACCTCTCAGATTCGTGAAACAAAAAGAGAGATTGCCCGTCTTTTGACGGTGTTAAAAGAGAAAGGTGAAAATGCAGCAAAATAAAAATGCCATAAAAACGAAAACAAAGACCGGTGTTGTGGTAAGTGATGCCATGAACAAAACAGTTGCTGTGCGTATTGAACGCCGTGTTTTGGAACCAAATTTTAAAAAATATATCAGCCGTCGCAAAAAGTTTTTGGCTCATGATGAGAAAAATGAATGCGAAATAGGGGATGTTGTTGAAATTCAGGAAACAAGACCTTTGAGTCGTCGCAAGAGTTGGAAGGTTGTCGCGATTATAAAAAAGGGTTTTGGAAAAGAGATTGCTTTAAAGGAATAAAATAAAATGATTCAGATGCGAACCATTCTTGATGTAGCGGATAATTCTGGCGCCAAACGCCTCATGTGCATCAAAGTGCTTGGTGGCACCAAGCGCCGATATGCTTATTTGGGGGATGTTATCGTTGTTTCTGTTAAAGAAGCGCTTCCTGATGCGAAAGTGAAAAAAGGAGATGTAAAAAAAGCGGTTATTGTTCGCGTGAGAAAAGAGACGCGTCGTCCCGATGGAACTTACATCAAGTTTGATGAAAATTCGGCAGTTCTAATTAATGAGCAAGGCGAGCCGATCGGCACTCGTATCTTTGGTCCGGTCGCTCGTGAATTGAGGGCGAAAAAATTTATGAAAATTGTTTCACTCGCTCCGGAGGTTCTCTAATGAGTTTGGCAAGAATTAAAAAAGGCGACACCGTTCAGGTAATTTCCGGACGCGAAAAAGGAAAGACCGGAAAAATTCTGGCGATCATCACAAAAAAAGAAAGAGCGCTGGTGGAGCATCTTAATATGATCAAGCGCCACACGCGTCCCCAATCGCAGACAAAAACGGGAGGGATTATTGAAAAAGAGGCGGCATTACCCCTCTCTGTAATGATGCCTTTTTGCCCGAAATGCAAAAAAGGGGTTCGCGTTTCAGCAAAAGTTTTAAAGGATCATTCAAAGACAAGAGTTTGCGCCAAGTGTGGCGAGAATTTGGACAATAAAAAATGAGTACGAAGAAGAAAAAAACGACTATGGACCATGGACCATGGACCATGGACCGAGCAAAAAAAGAACCCAGCACTTATACCAAAAAGTATCGGGAAGAGTGTATTCCTGTATTGATGAAGGAATTCCAATATAAAAATATCATGGAGTGCCCGCGCCTTGTGAAAATTGTGTTGAACACCTCCATGAAGGAAGCCACTCAGGATTCAAAAATTTTGGATAAGGCGGCAATAGAGTTGGGTCAGATTGCAGGACAAAAACCCGTACTCACAAAAGCTAAAAAATCGATTTCGAATTTTAAATTGCGTGAAGGCCAGGCGATTGGTTGTTGTCTGACGCTTCGCAGGGCAAGAATGTATGAATTTTTAAATCGTCTAGTCAACGTTGCTTTGCCTCGTGTGAGAGACTTCAAAGGAGTTTCCAATAAAGCATTTGACGGACGTGGTAATTATACATTGGGTTTGCAGGAACAGATTATTTTTCCGGAGATTCAATATGACAGTGTGGAACGCCCCATGGGGATGAACATTACATTTGTGACAACAGCAAAAACCAATGCCGAAGGAAAAGCATTATTAAAAGCAATGGGGATGCCTTTTAAAGAAGCATAAAGGAATAAAACATGGCAAAGACAAGTTTAATGGTGAAGGCGGCACGCAAACCTAAATTCAAAGTAAGAGGTTATAACCGTTGTCCGTTGTGCGGGAGAGCACGGGCTTTTTTTAGACGGTTTGGAATGTGTCGTCTTTGCTTTCGTAAAAAAGCCTTAAATGGTGAATTGCCGGGCGTTGTGAAATCAAGCTGGTAGGAGAAAAATATTATGATGACAGATCCATTAGCCGACATGCTGACAAGAGTTCGTAACGCCATTATGATGCGTCATGAACAGGTGACCATTCCGCATTCGCGTTTCAAAGAGTCGGTGTTGAAGGTTTTGAAAAAAGAAGGTTTCGTAGTCGATTTCGAAACCGTTGGAAGTGGGACAAAAAAAGCGCTTGTGGTTGCATTGAAATATGCTTCCGATGGAACGGCGGCGATTACCAATATCCGCAAAGTCAGCAAACCGGGGCGCCGTTTTTTTGGCGGCTATGAGGAATTAAAACCGTTTCGCGGTGGTTTGGGAGTTCGAATTTTAACAACGTCCAAAGGTGTTGTCAGTGAATCAGAGGCACGTAATCAAAAATTGGGCGGAGAAATTTTGGTAGAGGTTTGGTAATCAATGAGCGAGGATCCGGCTTTGCCGGTCCGAGCGAAAGGGGTGCGGGGGGATGGGGCCCGCATTCGCCGAAGGCGAATGGGGCAGTGATCCCCCCGATATAATAACGGAGGTTTGGTAATGTCACGCGTGGGTAAAAGACCGATTGTGTTAGCCAAAGAGGTGCAAGCCTCTATTCAGGAGACAAAGTTGACTGTCAAGGGTCCTAAGGGAACTTTGTCTCTCAACATTCCTCCTTTAGTTCATGTTGCTGTGGAAACCGGAAATGTCGTTGTGACCCGTAAACAGGAAGACAGTTTAAGCCGTGCCCAACACGGGATGGTAAGAAATTTAATTCAAAATATGGTTGATGGCGTTACAAAAAATTTTTCGAAGGATCTTGAAATTCAGGGAGTCGGATTTCGCGCCGAGCTAAAAGGAAAAGCGTTACAACTTTCTTTGGGCTTTTCACATCCGGTGTTGTTTCCAATTCCCGAAGGGATTCAAATTCAGGTAAACAATCAAACGCGTCTTACCATTCAAGGGTGTGACAAAGCGCTGGTGGGACAAATTTCAGCAAATATTCGTGGTTTAAAACCCCCCGAACCGTATCAAGGTAAAGGGATTCGTTATGTAAATGAAGTGGTCCGGCGTAAAGCTGGGAAAGCGGCGGCAGGTGCCGCAGGCGGGTAAAATTTATGAAAAAAGCAGTCAGCAAAAGAGAATTAGGTAGATTAAAACGAAAACTGAGAACTCGTGAAAAGCTTTCGGGCAATGCAGAAAAGCCTCGCCTTTGTGTTTTTAAAAGCGCGAAGCATCTCTATGCGCAATTGGTCGATGATTCCGCGGGAAAAACACTGGCAAGCTGTTCCAGTGTCGACAAACAATTAAAAGGAAAAGTAAAAGCCACTCTTGATGGTGCCAAAGAAATTGGAAAAGTTTTGGCAGAGAGAGCTTTGTCAAAAGGAATTAAAAAAGTTGTTTTTGACCGTAGCGGTTTCCGCTACCACGGTCAGCTGAAAGCCTTGGCCGACAGCGCAAGAGAAACAGGATTGCAGTTTTAAGGAATAAAAAAATATGGCTGAAAAAAGACAAAACAAAAATCGTAGAGGTAGACCGGACAAAAGAGAATCACGTGAAGAAGGTCCTCAATTATTGGAACGAGTGGTGCATATCAGCCGCGTTGCCAAAGTGGTGAAAGGCGGAAGACGTTTCCGCTTTTCCGCTCTGGTTGTTGTGGGTGATGGAAATGGGCGCATCGGTGTTGGCTTAGGTAAAGCCACCGAAGTTCCAGATGCTATTCGCAAGGGCACTGAAAAAGCCAAAAAAGGGATGATTCGTGTTCCTCTGCTTGAAGGATCCATTCCTCATGAAGTGACCGGCCATTATGGTGCAGGACTTGTGATGCTGAAACCCGCTAGCAAAGGAACCGGTGTTATTGCGGGAGGTCCTGTGCGTGCCGTTGTTGAATCGGTCGGAGTTCAAAATATTTTGACAAAATCAATCGGTACCAACAATCCACACAACGTAGTGAAAGCAACAATGAATGCGTTATTACAATTAAGATCAAGAGAAACGGTGCAACGTCTGAGAGGTCTCGATGTCAACTAAGGGTATTTTTACAGTCCAGTTAGTTAATTCTCCAATTGGTTGTCCGGAGACTCAGCGTGCAACGGTTCGTGGTTTGGGATTGCGTCGTTTGCATCAGATGAAAGACTTGAAAGACACACCGGCGAATCGCGGTATGGTTTTTAAAGTGGCTCATTTGGTAAATATTGTTACCGCAAAGAAGGGAAAATAAGTCATGGAAGCAAAAGCAAAACAGAAAACGAGAAAAACTTTAACTTTGAATACATTGAGTCCTTTGACCCGAAGAAAAAAATCGAAGAGACTTGGTCGTGGTGATGGAAGTGGACATGGTGGTACCGCAACCAAAGGTCACAAAGGACAGAGAGCGCGTGCCGGTGGTTATCACAAAATAGGTTTTGAAGGGGGTCAAATGCCAATGGCCCGGCGTTTGCCCAAACGTGGTTTTACCAGTCGCTCCACTAAGGAAATTGGTATCGTCAATCTTGAAAAATTGGCCCTACTTTCCGTCGGTACGGAAGTCAATCTGGAATTGGCCAAGAAAAATGGCTGGGTATCAAACAAAGCAAAATGTCTGAAAATTTTAGGCAATGGCGAATTAAAACATTCCTTGATCATTAAAGCGGATAAAATTTCCAGCTCGGCAAAGGAAAAAATTGAAGCCGCCGGCGGCACTTTTGAGTTTTTGACTTAAACACTTAAGCACTCACGCACTTTATATATGGCGGATGTCGCGAATATTGCAAAGATACCCGAGCTCAGAAAAAGAATTTTGTTTTCTCTCGGATTGTTAGCGGTCTATCGGTTGGGAATTTTTATCCACACCCCTTGGGTGCAGACCGAAGCGGTTAAAAATTTTTTGAAATCAGATACGGTCTTTGAAATTTTTAGAATGTTTTCAGGAGGTGCCTTGGAGCAGTTTTCCGTGTTTGCTCTGGGGATCATGCCCTATATCAGCGCTTCCATTATTTTTCAGCTTCTCACCGTCGCTGTTCCGGCTATCGAAAGATTGTCGAAAGAAGGGGAGGCGGGGCGTCACAAAATTACGCAATATACGCGTTATGCAACAGTTGTATTAAGTTTGATACAAGGCTTTGGCATCAGTTTTGGTTTGAGAAGCCAAGGTTTTGTTACTCCGGGCATTAGTCCCGCCGCTTTTTATCTCTCAACTGTTTTGACATTAACAGCCGGTACCACGTTCTTGATGTGGCTTGGTGAAATGATTACGGAGCGTGGCATTGGAAACGGTATTTCCCTGATTATTTTTACGGGTATTGTCAGCCGCGTGCCAAGTGGTTTTAGAGATGCTTGGCAAAATAAATCACAATTTGGTGATCTTTTCGGATTTCTCGCTTTGGTTGCCGCGATTGGATTGATTATTGCGTTTGTTATCTACATGGAGCGGGCGCAACGTCGCATCCCGATTCAATATGCTAAACGGGTTGTAGGAAGGCAATTAATGGGAGTTCAGGCATCTCATCTGCCATTGAAAGTAAACTCTGCCGGTGTGATTCCGCCAATTTTTGCCTCTTCATTGATTCTATTTCCCGCGACAATCGCGCAATTCAGCAAAGAAAATGAATTGATATCGAAAGTAGCTGTGGCACTGTCAAGCGGTTGGTTTCATACAGCGCTCTATCTGGCATTGATTATCTTTTTTGCCTATTTTTATACCGCCGTTGCTTTTAATCCGGTTGATGTGGCGGAAAATTTGAAAAAACATGGAGGGTATGTTCCCGGAATCAGGCCGGGAAAGAGTACGGCTGATTTTATTGATTTAATTCTGAGTAGAATTACTTTGGGCGGGGCTCTTTATATTTCTGCTGTTTGTATCCTGCCCAATATTTTGGGGGATCAACTTGGGATACCTTATTCTTTGACACGGACATTTGGTGGAACCTCTTTTTTGATTCTTGTTGGTGTGGCCATGGATACTTTGGCTCAGATAGAATCCCATCTGCTCTCGAGGCATTACGAGGGATTTCTGGGAGCCAAGGGGGGTGGACGTTTTAGGGGACGTTAATGGTCTATAACATTGTCTTGATTGGGCCGCCCGGAGCTGGTAAGGGGACGCAGGCCGAAAAATTGGCGGAGTCTTTGAAAGTGCCCCGGATTACGACCGGGGATCTTTTTAGGCAGGCGGTGCGTGACAAAACACCGCTGGGTCAAAAGGTTCAAGGGATTTTGGAAAGCGGGACTTTGGTTCCTGATTCGGTTGTTCTCGAATTGATGGAAGAGAGAATGTCAAAGTCCGATTGCGCGAATGGTTTTATTTTGGATGGCTTTCCAAGAACCGTTGGACAGGCATTGGGATTGGAGCAGTGGTTCCAAAAAGCAAAAAAATCGCTGGATGTGGTTGTGGCCCTGAATGTTTCGGAAGAAGATGCGG
This sequence comes from Deltaproteobacteria bacterium, assembly GCA_016213065.1. NCBI lineage: Bacteria > Pseudomonadati > Myxococcota > Myxococcia > Deltaproteobacteria bacterium. Next base: position 1,146 of record JACRBV010000120.1, on the reverse strand, counting down.
TTACCAGAATGACGGGCCGCAGACAATGCAGTGCTTGTGGCACTTCCTACCACTTGCAATTCCGGGCTCCCATAAAAGAGGGAGTCTGCAATCAATGTGGCGGTGCTTTGGTGCAACGCAAAGATGACGAAGAAAAAACAGTCCGTCATCGGTTAAAAGTTTATGCAAAGGAGACTTCTCCTTTGCTTAAGTTTTACGAAGAGAAGGGGTTGTTAATGACGGTGGATGGAGCTCAGCGCCCTGCAAAAGTTTTTGAATCCATTAGCTCTTTGATAAGATGATTTATTTGAAATCGCCAAGCGAGATTGAGAAGATGCGATCGGCGAATCAAATTGTTGTACTTGTAATGAAAGAGGTGCAAAAACTTCTTCATCCCGGGATGACAACGCTGGAATTGGACTCCAAAGCCGAAGCGATTGTTTTGAAGGCGGGGGCAAAACCGGCATTCAAAGGTTATCGCGGTTATGCACATACTTTATGTGTTTCGGTGAACGAAGAAGTGGTTCACGGAATTCCCGGTTCCAAAAAGTTGAAAGAAGGAGACATCGTCAGCATCGATTGCGGTGTTCTTTATGAGGGTTTTTACGGAGATCATGCATGGACTTTTCCAGTGGGAAAAATTTCCGCGGGGGCAAAAAAAATTTTGGAAACAGGTGAGATTGCATTGAACATCGGAATTCGTGAAATGAAAGTGGGAAACAGAGTACACGATATTTCAGCGGCGATTCAAAAATATGTTGAAGGAGAAGGTTTTTCGGTTGTTCGGGATTTTGTGGGGCATGGGATCGGAAGAGATTTGCACGAGGAACCGCAAGTTCCGAATTTTGGTGATTCAGGAACCGGCGTGCGACTAAAACCCGGTTTGGTTTTGGCTCTGGAACCCATGGTGAATGAAGGAACATGGGACGTTGAAACGTTGGAAGATGGATGGACCGTGGTGACAAAAGACAGAAAATTATCGGTCCACTTTGAACATTCTGTAGCTTTGACGGAAAACGTCGCTGTTGTTTTAAGTTCTTGGAAATAGTTCTTGGTCAAGGCCGGCTTAGCCGGCCGCGAAGCAAACTCGAAGAGTTTGCGGAGTCCGATACCCAAGGCCGGCTTAGCCGGCCGCGAAGCAAACTCGAAGAGTTTGCGGAGTCCGAT